>CATWCG010000058.1:0-8774 GCA_958349165.1 uncultured Actinomyces sp.
GAGCGCACACTGTTCAAGTAATCATGTAAAACCTTGATTTTCTGCCGATCTCAGGGGGAAAGAGGAGGGCGAGTCAGGGGACAATCAGGGGGAGCCCCGGGGTGTGCTCCGGGGGAAGGGGACCCTGGAAGGTGGCCACGGCCTCGTCCCGGAGGGCGCGGCGACGCGCGCGGATGTCCACGCTGTGGCGTGATCAACGACACGGGATGTAGGAGCGGGGCCTCGACTGTGGAACAATGGAGACATGAGCTACAAACTGGTGCTGCTCCGCCACGGCGAGAGCGAATGGAATGCAAAGAACCTCTTCACCGGTTGGGTGGATGTTCCGCTGTCGGACAAGGGCCGCGCGGAGGCTACCCACGGTGGTGAGCTCCTCAAGGAATCCGGCGTTCTCCCGGATCTCCTGTTCACGTCGATGCTGCGTCGCGCCATCATGACCGCGAACCTGGCTCTCGACGCCGCCGATCGCCACTGGATCCCCGTTGAGCGCAACTGGCGCCTCAACGAGCGTCACTACGGTGCGCTCCAGGGCAAGAACAAGAAGGAAATCCGCGACGAGTACGGCGAGGAGCAGTTCATGCTGTGGCGCCGTTCCTTCGACGTGGCTCCGCCCGCCATCGAGGCCGGCTCCGAGTTCTCGCAGGATCAGGATCCCCGCTACGCCGGCGAGCCTGTTCCCATGAGCGAGTGCCTCAAGGACGTCATCGCGCGTCTGCTGCCCTACTGGGACGAGGCCATCGTTCCCGCGATCAAGACCGGCAAGACCGTCATGATCGCCGCGCACGGTAACTCGCTGCGCGCCATCGTTAAGCACCTGGATGAGATCTCCGACGAGGACATCGCCGGCGTCAACATCCCCACCGGCATCCCGCTGGTGTACGAGCTCGACGAGGAGACCCTCAAGCCCATTAAGAAGGGCGGCACCTACCTGGATCCCGAGGCCGAGGCGAAGATCGCCGCGGTCGCCAACCAGGGCAAGTGAGCAACGCGGGGCCCCGGTTTCGTCTGTGTGGACGAGGCCGGGGCCCCGTCGTGCCCTCGGGTGCGGGCGCGTGCAAGGGGGCGCGCGGACTGTGGCGCATTCCCTAAATCTGACCACCTGATCGTGACCGGGGTCGCAGTGAGGGTCGCATGGTGGTCGTGCTTGAAGCTGGTTTGTGTCATTCCTCTTATGCGTGTAACGTTGAGCTTTCACACTGTCTCGGCGATATTCGTCAGTCAACTGGTAGAATAGGTGTGCTATCCACGCGAGCACCCAGGAGTCCTTCCATGTCGTTCGAAATCGGTCAGACGGTCGTCTACCCGCACCACGGCGCAGCCACGATCGAAGAGGTCATGACGCGCACCATTCGTGGTGAAGAGCGAACCTACCTCAAGCTGCGCGTGAATCAGGGCGATCTCGAGATTCAGGTCCCCGCCGAGAACGTCGACCTGGTCGGCGTGCGCGACATTGTTGACGAGGACGGCCTGGAGGAAGTCCTCGCCGTCCTGCGCGCCCCCTACGTCGAGGAGCCCACCAACTGGTCGCGCCGCTTCAAGGCCAACCAGGAGAAGATCGCGACCGGCGACATCGTGAAGGTCTCCGAGGTCGTGCGTGACCTGACGCGCCGCGATGATCTGAAGAAGCTGTCCACGGGCGAGAAGCGCATGCTGACGAAGGCCCGTTCCATCCTCACCTCGGAGCTGGCCCTGGCGCGCAACATCGAAAAGGCGGCCGCCGCCGAGCGCCTCGACGCCGTCCTGGCCGAAGGCCGTATCGAGGCCGACGACGATGCCGTCGAGCAGTGACGCTTGCGCGGTCCTGACGGCCGCAGGCTCCGGCTCGCGCCTCGGGTGTGAGCTCCCCAAGGCCCTTGTCTCTCTCTCGGGTCGCCCCCTGCTGTGGTGGGCGGCCCGCGGCCTACGCGCCGGGGGAGTGGGCACGATCGTCGTCACCGCCCCGGCCTCGTGCATCGCTGAGTTCCGCGCCGCGATCGACGGTTTGGACGACGTGCTCGTCGTCGCGGGCTCTGACCGCTCGCGGCAGGCCTCCGTCGCACTGGGCTTGGCGGCCCTCGGGGACCGAGGCGCGGATACGGTCGTCCTCGTGCACGACGCGGCTCGCCCCCTGACGCCCCCGCAGGTCATCGCGCGCGTCATCGACGCGGTGCGCGCCGGCGCGGGCGCCGTCATCCCCGTCCTGCCCGTCACTGACACGCTCAAGACCGTGGACGCCTCGGGCCTCGTCACGGGCACGCCGCGGCGCGCCGACTTGGCGGCCGTGCAGACCCCTCAGGGCTTCCGCTGGGACGTGCTCACGCGCGCGCACGAGGCGGGTGCCTCTCTGGGTGCGGACGAGGCCGTGGCCGCCACGGACGACGCTGGCCTCGTCGAGGCGATCGGGGCAGCCGTGCACACCGTCGCGGGCGACGAACGCTCCCTGAAGGTCACGCGCCCCCTCGACCTGGCGCTCGCGCGGCTGCTCGCCGACCAGGAGCAGGCGGACTGAAGCGATCAGGGTGCTTCCGAGAGCACCCCACGCGCGAGGAAGCGCGCCAAGGGGGCGGAGGTCAACCCCGACCGGCCGTGCGCACCCGCGGTACGCTGCTCGCGCCTCAGCGCGGCCAGAGCGCGGGGTTGTCGTTGATGAGTGCCCGAACGAGAGTGACCCCGCCGTCAGTGGCGAGGGCTCCGCGATACTGGGGGCGGCAGGCGAAGCAGCCGATGAGGCGCTGGAGCTGTTCGTATGTGAGGTCCAGGCACGTGATGTCGATCGTCGTGGGAACCGGGTTGCCCGTGGTCGTGATGCGTGCCTTCTTCGTGGCATCCCTCTTGACGGTGACGAGGTCGATGCCCGCGAGGTAGGGCATCCGATCCCAGGGGATGGTGACCGGCTCGGCCTCCAGTAGGGGGTGGAACTCCAGGTGGGTTGGGGTGAGTGTCAGGATCGGGCCCTGGTGGATCGTGTTGAGGCGATAGGCTGTGCCGCGCCGAACGAACAGGGCGACTCCAGTTACAGCAAGGCCAAAGACGACCGCGACTATGTCTATTCCGATGGTCACTGCGCTGACGGTGCCGCGGGTTGTGGAGGAGGAAGAGGAAAAAACTGGGCTGTGCACGAGCGCGCACGCGATCAGGGAGATGGGGAACGTCGCTGCCAGCTGGATGAAGTCCGCAGTCACCAGCGTGATGGGCGCGATCATCGGCGTGAGGCCGACGCCCCCGTTGGAGAGCGCCAGATCCGGGCCTCGGCGAAGCCTCCGAGACAGCGCCGCTGCGTAGTAGAAACGCGTCGATGCGTGGCCAGCGAGGAGGAAAATTAAGAGGATGATAATGCTCAACGGGGAGAGCCAGAGGAGCCAGAGGTTGAGCAGTACAATGAAGCTGTACAGGGCTGCGGGAACAGTCAGGGCAAACACCGCCGCTGAATTCAGGGGCCCGTCGTATTTGTTGGTCAGCATCAGTGTCTACTCTCTGAAGTCATCGGTGGCGGTGGTCGTGCAGTGAGACGAGCGTCCTGCCCAGGTCATGACGCTGTCAGGATAGCGCGCGCGAGCCTGCCCGCCTCCGGGGACGCCAGTCGAGCGCAGGCGATGCCGAGGCTGACGTGTTGACGGCGAACAAGGCTGAGGCTGGGCGTATCGATCATTCGGCACCCTCCACGTGCGTCTCCCATGTTCCTGACATACCAGCATATGACATGTGGTCAGGTTGCGCTGGCGGCTCCCCGGCCTCGTCCCCACCGGGCCCCCGAACGAGCGGGGGAAGCGAAACGTGATAGTTTCACCCTGGGCGCACGCGCGCCGCCGAGCACTCCCCATCCAAGGAGCCCGATCACATGAGTACCACTCCCGCCCCCCGCAACCGCGTCATCACGCGCCAAGTCGTCGAATGGGCGGCCTGGGACTGGGGGAGCGCCGCCTTCAACGCGGTCGCCACCACCTTCGTCTTCACGACCTACCTGACCAGTGACGGCGTCTTCACCGACGCTGGGACCGCATCAAGCTGGCTCAGCAACGGCATGACCATCGCGGGCCTGTTCATCGCGCTCCTCGCACCCATCACGGGTCAGCGCGCCGATCGACGAGGCCGGGGCGGAGTCTGGCTCGGATGGTTCACAGGGTTGGTCGTCGCCTGCATGCTCGCCATGTACTTCGTACACCCCGAATCGGTGCTCGGACCCAAGGGCGCCCTCATGCTCGGCATCGCCCTGCTGGGCCTGGGCAACGTGTTCTTCGAGTTCGCCTCCGTGAACTACAACGCGATGCTCAACCACTTGGGCGAGAAGGAGGACCGCGGCAAGATTTCGGGCTTCGGCTGGGCGTCCGGCTACATCGGCGGCATCGTCCTGCTGCTCATCCTCTACGTGGGCCTCATCGGCACCAACCTGCTCGGCGTCCCCACGGACGAGTACCTGCCGATCCGCATCTCCATGGTCATCGCCGCCCTGTGGCTCGGCGGCTTCGCCATCCCCGTCATCCTCCACCCGCCGCTGCCCAAGAAGGTGCACACCGGCGGTGACCACGAGTCCATCATCGACTCCTACGTCCTGCTGTGGCGCACCGTTCGCACCCTGAGCTTCGAGGCCCCGCACACCCTCTTCTTCCTCATCGCCTCCGCCGTCTTCCGCGACGGCCTGGCCGGTGTCTTCACCTTCGGAGCGGTTCTGGCCAAGACGGCCTTCGGTTTCAGCGCGGGCCAGGTCATGATCTTCGCGATCGCCGCCAACATCGTCGCCGGCCTGGCGACCGTCGCCTTCGGCTGGGTGGACGACAAGATCGGCCCGAAGAGAGTCATCATCCTGTCGCTGTCCGCCATGGTCGTCGCCGGCTTTGGCGTCTTCTTCCTCCACGCCCGCGGCCCCATCGTGTTCTGGACCCTGGGCCTGGCCCTGTGCGTCTTCGTGGGCCCCACTCAGTCCGCGTCGCGCTCCTTCCTGTCGCGCATCATCCCCGCCGGGCGCGAGGGCGAGGTCTTCGGCCTCTACGCGACGACCGGCCGCGCCGTGTCCTTCATGGCCCCCGCCATGTACGGCCTCTTCCTGCTGATCGGCAAGGCCGTGACCCCCGCCGGCGAGGACTACACCTACTGGGGCATCCTCGGCATCATGCTGATCCTCCTCGTGGGCCTGGGCCTGACCATCCCTGTGAAGGCGGACCGCGCGACGCTCCACCACATGGAGGACTGAGCGCCCAGGGGCACGAGGCCGCCCAGGCGCGCCCCGGCCTCGTCCCCGAGGGTCCTGCGCCACACACATCGTCCCCGACGCGACCGAGCAAGTCTCGGACGTCGGGGACGAGTCGTCCTCGATTCGCTTACTGACGGTCGGGCGTGAAGGCGATGATCTGGCCGTTCGAGACGCCGACGAGCAGGTCGTCGAAGGCCCACACGAGGTTCTCCGCGCGATCCAGGTCACTGGCCACGTAGAGGGTCAGGCCATCCAGATCGACGAAGTAGGAGGCCATCGTGGAGCCCTCATTGAGGCGAACGTAGGCCACCGTAGCGCCAGCGTCGGCGCGCAGGTCCGATACCTCGAAATCGTGCTTCCCAAACTTGGATCCGACGTAATCGGGCATATTGACGGAGACGCTGTTCGCTGACGCGGTTGGGTACACGTGCAGTGTCGTGTCGTCGTGAGCGCGGCCCGCGTAGTAGAGGTCATCGTGCTTGAGATAGACGTAGGCTGTGGTCCACGGCGCTTGGTGGGAGGTCTCGCGCAGGAAGGTGGTGAGCTCCCCCAGCGTCGGGGTATGACCGTCGTAGGTCGGGCGTACGCCGCCGCTATGGATGTAGTCGGTCTCCACGAAGCGTCCCGTGGTGTCGTAGACGCTAAAGCTTTTCTCCCTCTCCACGACGAGCCCGTCGCGCGCGGGGATGAGCGTCGGGGGCTGTGATGCGTCGTTCTTGGGATCCTTCCCGAGGGTCGTGACCGCTCCCGTGCGAGGGTCCACGATCTGCGGGGCGAAGGCGGCCAGGCGAACGGGCACGATGACGGCGGCCGTCGAACCCTCGCCAATGACGCCGTTCGATGGGTGTGTCACGTCCGAGAACAGCAGGCCGCCGGCTTGTTGCGGCGACGTCGCCGCGCTCCAGCGCTGCGTCCACGTGCCCGACTCGAGCACCCATCCGGTGCAGGTTGCGACCGTGTCGCAGGTGACCAGGTTGCCGTCGACGACCCCGACGGGCAGGTCGGCTCCCCAGGGGGCCAGGCTCTGGGCTCCGTTCGACTTGTCGACGATGATGCCGCCGATCAGGAGCTGGGTCTCGGTGGCGATGGGGCCGGGCGCCCTCACGGCGCCGGCGCTGGGAGAGCGGGGCCCGGTTGTGGTCCAGACAGTGACGGGCTCCTTCCCGGAGATGTCGTAGGCGGTCACCCTCGTGTCGGCGTCGTTCTGCGCGCCCTCGAGCACGGCGTACAGGGTGGTTCCCTCAGTGATCAGCAGCGGCGCGGGTGAATCGTCGTCCAGCGGAATCGTCCACGCCGTCGCGAGGCCCGACACCCACTGAGGAGACAGCTCGTTCGTGTTGGCTGCCGTCCCGTGGTAGCCGATCGGGGTGGGATCCATCGACGACTCTGAGGCTGTCGGGGACGGTGTGGGGTCGGGGTCATTGGGGTGTATGAGGTGTCCCGTTGTCGCTAAGCCGACGAGGGTTCCGCTGATGCCGCCGACGGCGGCCGAGGCGACCAGAGCGGCGACGATCCCGAGCACCGGGTGGGACTTGCGCGCGCGCCGCGGGCTGGCGGCGGCGTCGACTGTCGGCGCGGAAGAGCCCTGCTGAGCGTTCACCGCAGAGGCGGTGCGGGCGTCCTGAGGCGGCTCGGGTGCCGGGGACTGGGTCGTCGGCTGGGGGACCGGTGGCTGGGTAATCGGGCTGCCCGCGCTCTGATGATCGTCGTTGCTCATACAACGTTTCTATCACACCCGCGCGCCGGGCAGTACCGGTTGATCACCTCGGCGTCGTCAGGAGGAAGCCGGAACGAAGGCCGTGACTCCCGTCTTGCTGGCGCCGATCAGCATGTCGTCGAAGACCCACGTGTGCGATTCCGCGGCGTCAAGCTCGGCAGAGCTGAAGTTCTTATTCGTCGCCGTGTCGAAGAAGTAGCTGCCCCTCGGCGTGAGGGGGAAGTCTCGGATGTACATGGCCGATCCGTCGGCGCTCGCGCGCACGTCTGTGACCAGGAAGAGACAACTGCTGGTCTGGTACGGACGGATGTCGTCGGGGACCGAGACCGTGCGCGTCGACGCGTCGGAGGTCAGGGTGAGCTCCAGCGTGGCGCAGTCATTGCCCGTCATCTCAACAACGCCCGTCGTCCATGAGGCGGTCTTGTCCTTCGTGAAGAAGTCACTGAGCTGCGCCAGCGTCGGAGCTCCTCCATCGCGCGTGGGCTGCGTGACGTACCGGTATTGGTTGAAGGTCCCCCGAATGCCGCCGACGCTATCGTAGGCATACTTAGTCTTGAGCCATGGAGCTACGATGACACCGTCGCTTGCCTGGACGAGGTCGTAGGAGGCTGTGTCGTCATCTGGATCGCCCAGGTTCGTGAGCTCGCCGGTGCGGACGTTGAGGAGCTGGGGGACCTCGCGGTAGTCGGGGACAACGAGAATCGAGGCCTGTTCCCCGCTGCCGATCAGGGCGCTGTCAGGGGTCGTGTAGTCCATGTGACCCAGGCCGAAGAAGCTCTGTTTCACCGTCTTAGCTTTCCAGACCTCAGTCCAGTCGCCAGACTCCTGCGACCAGCCCGTGCAGTGGCCGTTGGTGAGGCAGGTGACCACGATGCCCTCGGAGACGCCCATGGGGTATGCCTCGCCCCAGGGGGCCTGGGTTATCGTCCCCGTCGCCTTATCGATAACGAGGTCGCGGAAAAAGAGCAGATCGTCATCCCAGACGAACTGGGGAGTGAAGGTTTCGTAAGCCTGTGTCGACGTCTCAGCGTTCGTCTTCCACAGGAGCCTCGGCTCGGTTCCAGACACGTCGTAGGCCATGACCGTCACGCTCCGGCTCCGCAACGTCGTCGGCCGATCGGAGAAGGCGAGGTAGAGAGTCGACCCCTCAGCGTGGACGTGCGGGGCGAAGCTAGACGTCGTGGGGTCAATGGGGATCGTCCATGCGACCGCGATCCCCGACGCCCACTCGGGCGACAGGGAGTGAGTGTTGAGCGCTGTTCCGCGGTATCCGGGCTCGCGGGCCGGCTCGCCCGCCTGCTGCGAGAACGAGCGGAAAAAGGACGTCCCAATCACGATCGCGACGACGCAGGCACAGGCGATCAGGATGAGGCGCAGGTGCTTGTTCGCGGGGGTAACGGATTCGCCGGAATCCTCGTGAGGTTCCGGCGCGTGTCCGTGGGGGATCGGTTCGCGCTCGCCCTCGTGCTCGCCCGGGGACGAGGCCGGGGACGAGGCCGGGGCTTGGATCGCCGGGCCGGGCGCGGTCGGCGAGGCGTCCGTGTCCGCCTGGCCAGCCACGGCCTCGTCGTCGGACGTGGGTGGAGCGAACCTGAGGGGCTCCCCAATGTCGGGCAGGGGATCAACGCCGGGGTGGGGCGCGACGTCCGCCCCCGACACGCCTGCCCCCGACGTGCCGGTGTCCACCTGGCCAGCCACGGCCTCGTCGTCGGACGTGGGTGGAGCGAACCTGAGGAGCTCCCCCATGTCGGGCAGGGGCGCCAGGTCCGGCAGCGGCGCGAAACCCATCTGCCCCGCGGTCTCGTCCCCACTCTCGCCCGAGGGGAGGGGTTGCGTCCCGTCGGGCGGGGACCAGCGCAAGTCGTCATCGCTCATGGGGCGTTTGTACCA
>CATWCG010000059.1:0-8724 GCA_958349165.1 uncultured Actinomyces sp.
ATGCCACAGTGCGCTCGAATGTTCCGTTATCGCCTTCGATCGGTGATAGTAATAATGTTTTAATGTTAGAGTGCATCGATGAGTGGGAATATGAGAAGTTCTCATGGCGTGGGCTATTGAAAATCTGGTTTGGCTTTTCAGACAAGGAGGTTACTCGTCTCGTGAAGAATTTCTTGCAGTCGTATGAATCTTCTCGCCAAGATCTTGTTTGCTTCGTATACTCAAGGTATGGTTTGTCTGCCGTGCAAGTGACGAAAGCGCTTCAGAATTGCGGTATTTCCGCTCATTATATCGGAAAGCTTGATGGTCGCACGAAGGATCTCAGTCGTACAATTAAAGAGGTTGAGTTGTTGAGGGCATGTGGATTGAAGTAAGCTAGCTACATCCTTCTCTGTGGCTGCTTAGTGAGAGAGTGTTAGAGATCGTTAGATCATAGATTATGGTTGTTCTATATCTGGGAATGTTGG
The DNA here is from genome assembly GCA_958349165.1 of uncultured Actinomyces sp. GTDB lineage: Bacteria > Actinomycetota > Actinomycetes > Actinomycetales > Actinomycetaceae > Pauljensenia. The sequence goes on from CATWCG010000059.1 coordinate 468, forward strand.
CTAATTAAGTCCGTCGTAGTTAAGTAAGGTGAGGGCTGCTTGCATACCCTTTTCATTCTTCCTTACACGTAGGGTTGCGAGACTTGATATGTGCCATATGCGTAATCGATGACAGCTTCGAGTTTGCGGAATTGTTCACTCAGCTCCTTGCAGAGTGATGCTGAATCGATATATGAAGGATCAATATCTGCTTGTATGCCGTATCTAAACTCGGTGCTTTTGCTATCCGCTTGATGGAGATTATTCAATACTGATTCAATTGCTCTAGGAAACTCTTCTTCGAGCTTGAGCGCATTGTAGTTATTTCTGAATTCGTTAAGGAGTTTCATCAAATTATGTCCACGTTGTTCAATATATTCTAACGGCTCCTTATTTTCGTAGATTGCCTTCGGATCCGCTGCGCAGAATTCAATCTGAACGTTCTTGAGAATGAGAATGCCATCTTTAAGTAATAACTCGAATGCGTGGCGCATGAGAAATAGATATGGACGAAGGAAGATGTCTGATTTAGCTTGCCCGTCAAATTGATTAGCGACGACTAGTGCAGATTCGTAATATGCATATGATAACTCTCCCAAGGAGTATGTGCGATTATACATGACTAGGGTTGCGGGGCTTGTATTTGGATGGCGTTTGAACAGGGCAATAGCATTTGTTTTTGATGCTGTCATCGCTCTGCTCCTTCCGGAATCTCTAGCTTTGGCAGCGTCGCCAGGAGCTCCTGAGTTCGCATCGAGACCGTCACCAGGCGCTTGATCAGGTCCACGACCGCGTCGGGGCGGCCCTGCTCGCGCAGGAAGTCGTTCGGGTCGTTGACGATGCCCGACGCCTTGTCCGTCTTCACGTGGTAGCGGTCGATGATCCACTCCAGCGGGCTACGGCCCGAAATCGAATAGCCCTGCGCCTCCGCAGGAATGCCCGTCAGAGTCACGTAGTCGTTGTACTCCAAGCGCGTGAAGTCCTTATCGCGGCGCCCCAGCTTCGGGAAATTCATCTTGCGCTCCCCGATCCGGTAGCGCTCCCACAGGTCGACAGGCGCGTGCAGGCTCGCCTCCTCCTGCACCGACGGGTACGGCTCCACCCGCTCGTAGTTCACGTGCAGGTCCGCCAGCTCGCGGCCCACGCTCGCATACGTGTGGAAACCCGCCGCACGAGGAATATGCGGCAGCATCTTCTTCAAATCATCCTCGTAGCGCTCCCGATACTCCGGGTGATGCAGCAGCGCGTACACGTAGAAGAAAATGTCCTCCTTCGTGATCCCCGCATCCCCGTAATGCGCCCGGTACGAGTCCAAGGTCGCGTCCGTGACGTTATCGACGCGGCGGTACCCGTCCAGGATCACCGGAATCTGGTCGCCGATCGGCCGTGAGAAATCCAAGGACGAGGCCGTGGCCTCCCCATCCGCCCGGCTCTCCGATGCGGTCGCCAGGTCGGCGAACAGATCGGGCTCACTTTCGGAGTCGGGGGAGAGGGGTTCCCAGGTGTAGAGGGGGAACCACTGAGCCTTGGAGACCATCTCCAGATCGGGAAGTTCGCAGGTGAGCCCAACGCTGAAGTCTCGTCTCCGTTCCCCTGATGGTCCCAAAGCAACATTCGGGTGATTCGGTGTTGGGAATAGCTGCGGGAGCTGGTAGGTGCGATGATTCAGCATTGCGTCAAAATAGACCCACATGCGAGAGAACGGACGGTAGTTCGAGAGTTGTACTCGAGATGCGCTAAATGTGGCATGGATGTTGCGTTTAAACGAAGATTCGAGACTTGATGACCATTTGATCACTTGCTCGTCGTAATCTCGTTCTCCTGTAAGAAGCTGCGTGTTGTATGCATCGGTCATCTTGCATATGTTTGTTTCGACTGATGCCCGTGAGAAGTTGTAGCACCAGGCGTCGCGGCTTGTTTCGAGCCCGCGAGAGAACTGTCGGAAAATGGCGGGCGTTGATTCTTTGCCCTTCAGTGTCTTGTTTCCGATTTCCTGGAAGGTTGCGAAGCGCTCGTCGCGTGTGCTGATCCAGTCGCCGTGCTGGTTTGGAGTGATGGGCCGGAACGCGTCGGCCCCGCTGATCCCCTCGATCGATCCATAGTTGCTGATTTGGTTCAGCTTTTCCTGTCGTGTCGCGTAGTCCTCTGATTCCGCGTAGAAGATCTCCGCAGTTCCGGAGTGGGACGGATCCTTGAGGAGAAGGGTGATTGCGACTCCTGTCTGAATGTCGAAGACATTACCCCCTTCACGTTTTGCCCCGTCTCCCATCTTTCCGCGGATTCCACCGCGAAGGTTGTAAATGAAGATCTGGGAGAACTCTTCTTGCAGTGCCAGGCGAACGCCGTCTGCAGAGTTGCCATCCACGAAGGAGCTGTTGGAGATGAAGGCGATGACTCCCCGCTCCCCGATGCGGTCCGATGCCCAACGAAGCGCGCGGAAGTAGGAGTCGTAGAGGCTGTTCTTGTTGGTTCCCGAGGACTGGGCGGCGTAGGTGTCCGCAATGCGCTCATCCAGGCGTGGGTACGACAGGTTCTGGTTGTTGTCGTTCGCGCTGTTCTGCCCGGCCGAGTAGGGCGGGTTCATCACGATCACCGTGATAGCAGAATCCTTCTCCGCCTTCGCGCGCTCGTTGTTGGCTGCCAGGCCCTCGAAGTCTTCGGTGATCGTGCCGTCGCCCTCGTGGAGCTGGAAGGTGTCCGTCAGCGTCATGCCCGGGAACTCGACGTAGCCCTCGTCCACGCCCTGCTCGGCGCGCACCTGGTGGTACACCTGCTCAATGTTGATCGACGCGATGTAGTAGGAGAGCAGCACGAACTCGTTCGCGAAGATCTCGTTCTTATACTTGTGTTCCAGGGCCTCGGGCGGAATGACGCCCAGCTGTAGCAGGCGCGCCACGAAGGTACCCGTCCCCGCGAAGGGTTCGATGATGGCCACGCCCGGATCCCCCAGGCCCTGGCCGAACGCCGTGCGCATCGCATCATCTGCGCTGCGGATGATGAAGTCGACGACCTCGACGGGTGTGAAGACGATGCCCAGGCGCTCGCTCATGCGCGGGAACGCTTGGGAGAAGAAGCGGTCGTAGAGAGTGCGCATGATCTCCTGCTTGCCCGCCAGGGTGTGCACGGCCTCGATGCGCTCGACCATCGCCTGATAGAAAGCATCCAAATCGCGGCGCTCGTTCTCGAACATCGAGTGGGTCGCCAGCATCTCAAGAATCGTGTTCATCGCACGGCTCACCGGGTTCTGCTTCGAGAACGAATGATCCGGGAACATCGCGTCAAAGAGCGGGGCCGTCAGGATGTGCTGGGCAAGCATCTCCACCGCTGACTCGTTGTCCACGGCCGGGTTCAGCGTCGCGCGCAGCGCGTTCACGAACTCCTGGAACGCGTCCTGGCGCTGCGGATCCTCCAGCAGGCGATCAATAAGGTGAATGTAGCGGTCCGCCACCGTCGCAATGTCCTTGGACCAGTCCTCCCAGTACAGGGACGAGCCCACCTTCTTCACGATCCGGCCGAACACCGACTCCTTCCAATCCGACGGCAGCAGCGTCAGCTGACCCTGGATCCCCCGGGACACCCCGTCCGCTCCGGAACCCGAGGACCCGGCCCCAGCCTCGTCCCCATCGGGCGCAGCGCCGCCGAGCGGATCGTCCTGCTTCTTCGCCTTCTCGAGGGAGACCTGCTCGACGATGATGTTCTCCGGGCCCTGGCCATTGAGCTCCATCGAGTTGATCGCCGCGTCCAGGCGCTCGTCGTGCGCGCGCAGGGCCTTGAGGACCTGCCACACGACCTGGAAGCGCTTGTTGTCGTCCAGCGCGCGCTCCGGCGCCATGCCCGCCGGCACGGCCACGGGCAGGATGATGTAGCCGAAATCCTTGCCCTCGGCGCGGCGCATCACGCGGCCCACCGCCTGGATGACGTCCACCTGCGACTTGCGCGGCGACAGGAAGAGCACCGCGTCGAGCGTGGGTACGTCCACGCCCTCGCTCAGGCAGCGCGCGTTCGTCAGGATGCGGCACACCGGGACCTCGTCCGTGCCCGCGCCCTCGGTCAGCCAATCCATCTCGCGCGCACGCACCGCCGCATTCATCGTGCCGTCCACGTGGCGGCACTCGACCTGCAGGTTATCCGACGCGTCGTCATTGCTCAGGTCGCTGAGTCCAAAGGGGCCGTTCACCAGGTCCGGGAACTGCGTCGCCACCGCCTTCGAGGCCTTGATGTCCTTGCAGAAGGCCACGGCGCGGCGCATCGGCGCGCGATCCTCGCCGTAGTCCACGTCCGACCCGCGGTTCTTGCGCTTCGCCAGCGCGTTCCAGCAGCCCGTCAGCTTCGCGGCCGTGTCGAGGTTCAGCTCGCCGCCCATCTCGGCGATCGCCTGATAGTGCTGCGACACCTCTTCCTCGCTGACCGTCAGGATGATCACCTTGTAGTCCGTCAGCAGGTTCTCCTTCACCGCCTGGCCGAAGCCCAAGCGGAAGAACACCGGACCGTAGGTGTCCTGATCGTCCATCGAGGTCAGGATCGCGTCCTTCTCCGACGCCCTGTTCTTCGCGTTCTCCGCGAAAATACGCGGCGTCGCCGTCATGTACAGGGTCTTCGCGCGGCGGATGAACTCGTTGCTGTGGATCTTCGTGAACGCGCTCTCGTCCTCGCCCGTCAGCGTCGCGCCCGTCGTGCGGTGGGCCTCGTCGCAGATGATCAAGTCGAAATCGCGCCACTCGTTGCCCGCGATCTCCTGCGCGCGGTGAATGACATCGATCGACTGGTACGTCGCGAAGACGACCTGCAAGCCCTCCGTCGCGTTGTTCGCGTTCAGGGAGTCCGCGAGGCGCTGGCCGTCCGTCGTCGCCGGAATCGGCAGGTCCACCGCCGACTCCTCGGCCGTGTCATTACGCGCCGACGAGGACACCTTCGTATCCGAACACACCGCCCACGCCGTGAACGCGCCGTCGGCCTCGGCCGCCCAATCGTCCAGCGTCTGCTTGAGAAGCGCGAGCGAGGGGACCGCGAAGAGGATCCGGGCGGTGCCGCCCTCCTTCTCCACGAACTCGCGCGCGATCGTCAGCGCCGTGAACGTCTTACCCGTGCCGCACGCCATGACCATCGTGCCGCGGTCATGCTCCTCGAAGCCCGACATCACCGCGCTGCGCGCACGCACCTGATGGTCGCGCGGAACCTTGCGCTCACGGGTCTTCGGCGCCTGCGTCGACCCCAACGAATACGTGCGCCAATCAATGTCCGAATCGCGCAGATCCGCCAGCGTGATGCGAGAAACCGGGATCTGCTGGCCCTCAATCGCGTCCTGCGCGTTCTTACCCCACGGCGCACCCGACGTGTCCACGACGATGCGGCGGCCGAACGGCTCCTTACCCGACGCCGACAGGAACGAGTCAATGTCCGCCTTCTGAATACGGTGACCCAGCGCGTAGAACTTGCACTGGATGGCGACCGGGCCTGCGTGTTCGTCAACCGGGATCGCCACCAGATCGATGCCCGTGTCGCCCGTGCGGCGCTCCGGCCACTCGCTCCACAGGTAGATCTCCTTGAACTGGTGCGCGAAACGCGCGTCATGGAGCAGGAACTGGCGCGTCAGTTCCTCAAACAGCGTGCCCTTCTCGCGCTCGCTCTTTGCGCGCGCACGGTACTCATCCAGCAGGGCGTCGAGAGCGGACTTCGAGGAGGCGTTTGCCGAGGAGGGGGTAGCCTCATCTGACAAACGTTCCCGGCCGTGGCAGGTGTCGGTGGAATCCGCTTCCATCCCCGGAAGAGCCATGAAGTCGTCGTCGCGCGCAGCAGTCATGCGACCAAGAATAGCGGGTAATCTACGACACACAAGTGAGGTGGCGTGGTGAGTGGGGTACAAGGGGATTAGTTTGAGCGTTCGCCGAGGTCGGGCGGCTAGGGGAGAAGAGTGTCAGAGCACGGTGGTCCTGACATTGCCCCGCCTCCCGTGGGACACTGGATAGACAATGGGTCCACCAGCGAAAGGACGCGACGTGAAGCTGACGCACCTCGCCGTGACGAACTGGCGAAACTTCGCCCACATCGAGTTCGATATGTCCTCCCGGCTCTTCGTCGTCGGTCCCAACTCCTCAGGAAAGACCAACCTTCTCGGCGCACTGCGATTCCTGGGTGATATTGGGCGCCGTGGGCTTGTGGCCGCTTCGGAGGATCTGGGTGGCCCAGACCGATACTTTCGTTCTGGCGCGGATTCTGCCGCTTTCGTCGCGACATTTAACGACACCCAGAACTCGGCGGAATTCGCTTTGTTTCTTCGGCTGATGTCGGCGGGTCCCGAGTCGACGAAAAGCGGCAGTGATGCCGATCAAACGTTCGCTTTTCCGATGACGGATCCACTCACTGGTGAGCCCAACGACAGGTATCTGGACGTTCATCAAACAATCACGGCAGGGGGCAAGAAGCCTACAGACGAAGGCGAGTCCTTCCCGGTTGAAGATGAGGAAGCGCAGCGAACAAGAGTTCGTCAAACCCTCGCGGGCATCCGATACATCCACCCGAATCCCAAGAAGATGCTCGAGAGGGCGGATCGCTACGACCCCGATCACGGGACCGGATTCTTCCAGCACGCGGGGCGTTTCTCGGACCAACAGCTGGATGCCGTGGTCGATCGTATTCGCCCGATCATGGCCTCGGTGGTTCCGGAAATCCCGAACCTGTCCTACCAGCGCATGGGACTCGGCACGGAGGTCGTGTTCTACAGCGATACTCCCGTGCGGGGGGCGAGCGGCGTCTACTCGCACGAGCAATTTTCCGAGGGGACGCTCCGCCTGCTCGGACTGCTTTTCGACCTGGCGACGCTGCCGCGCGACACGAGCGTCATTCTCATCGAAGAACCCGAAACCTTCCTGCAGGCCTCCGTCGTCCGTTCGCTCCCCTCGCTCCTGGCAGAGGTCGCCATGAACCGCGACGTGCAGATGATCATCAGCACCCACTCGCCGGAACTCATCGACTCCGAGCTGGTGCTCCCCAGCCAGGTCCTGATGCTGCGCTCGGAAAACGGCGAGACGACGGGTCAGCTGCTGTCGGAGTCGAACGACCCGCGCATTAAGGCTGTCGTTAGCGCTGGCCTGCCCAAATCGCAGGGTATCGACGCTGTCAACGGTCGCACGATTCCCCTGGGAACCTGGTAAGCGATGGAGGGCTACGTCTACGCCCAGGTCATCGTCGAGGGACCGACAGACATACCGGTTGTCACCGCCCTCATGCGGGCGGCGGGATGGGCTGACAGCGAATTCTCCGTCACGAGCGCCAACGGTAAGGGCGTGATTGGCAGGGATATCAAGAAGTACTGGGAAGCCGCTCGCGTCCTCCCTTACGTCATCTTTCGCGACCTCGATCAGGATGGTGAGGGATGCCCCGTGACACTTCGTGCGGAACTCGTCGAACACACTCCGGGTGAGTCGCCCGATCTGCTCATTCGGATCGTCGACCAATGCATCGAATCGTGGATGCTTGCGGACAAGCGTGGCATCGCCGAATTCTGTGGCGTGTCGCCAGCTCGCGTGAAGATTCCGGCCTCGCATCATAAGTCCTACCTGCTCAGCATGTTCCGCGAGGCGAAACTAAAGGACGCTGTGGCGCACGTGGATAACGAGCTCGATTTTGGTCCCGCTTACGAGCTGCATGTGCAGCGCTTCATGACGACCGCCTGGAATGCTGGACGCGCCGCTGACGACAGCCCATCACTCAGGCGCGCATTGCAGCGACTACGGGACCTGAGGGAACGTCTCGCGGGACAGTGACACGGCGGCACGGTCGTCAGCAATGAGTGTCGCCAGTATCGGATGTGGGGAATTGCGGCTACTGCATCGACGAGAACTGCGCCCCGTAACTTGGACTTCAATTTCGATGTCCAAGAAACGGGAGGCAGTTCAGTGTTGTGGCCGGGGGTTCTCGGTTGGGAGCCCCCGTGTGAATGGGCTGTCACTTGTGGCCGGGGGTTCCCGGTCCACAACTATGCGTGCATCCGCCTGGCCAGCCCCGGCCTCGTGGCGGGCAAAACTCGCACGCCCCGAAAAGTCGCACGTAATTTCCCTTGGTCAGTTTTTGATGTGCCGAGAAAACGTTGGAATTGCAACGGTCAGATTTCAAAGTTTGAATAATGGGGAGGGGAATTACGTGCGACATTTGTGGGGAACCATGCGGGTGTGCCGCGCATTCGCCGGGTGCTTCCAGGGTTTGCCGGGTGCTCCCAGGGCTCGCGGGGCGCTCCTAGGGTTCGCGGGGCGCTCCTAGGGTTCGCGGGGCGCTCCCAGGG
>CATWCG010000060.1:0-8642 GCA_958349165.1 uncultured Actinomyces sp.
TCGTCGTGTCGGGGGTCCTCATCGCCTCCTTCTCCGGCCTCGTGCGCCAGACCATTGGCGTCGGTTTCCTGGTGCCCTCGCTCCCGGTGATCGCGGGCCTGGCCGTGGGGGCGTTGGCGTCGATGGGGGTTGTCGCCCTGGTATCAACGTGGATAGCGCTGCGCGCCCTGCATACGGCGGACGCCAGCGCCCTACTCAAGGAAGGCGAGTGACATGCTCATCGAAGCGACCTCCCTCACCAAGGAATTTCCTCGCGCTCGCAAGGGGACGCGCCTGTTCACGGCAGTCCATCCGGTTGACCTCGCGCTGGAGGAGGGGCAGGTTACCGTCGTCACCGGGCACTCCGGCAGCGGTAAGAGCACGCTGCTGACCATGCTCGCCGGGATGCTTACGCCCACCGCGGGGACCGTCAGCCTGGGTGGCCAGGATCTGTATGCGATGGGCGACGAGGAACGCTCCCGGCTGCGCAACGAGCGCATCGGCCTGATCCCGCAGGGGCACACGGCGCTGCGCAGCCTGACCGTCCTGGAGAATGTCCTGCTGCCGTCCGTGCTGTACGCCGGGGGAGAGCGCTCGACGAAGCGCGCCGAGGAGCTCCTGGCGTCCGTGGGCCTGTCCGATCTGGCGGACGCGCGCCCCAACGAGCTTTCCGGCGGCGAGCTGCGCCGCGTCGCCGTGGCCCGCGCGCTCCTCATGCGCCCGAGCGTCGTCCTGGCGGACGAGCCGACGGCCGGGTTGGATGCGCAGAACGCGGCCGACGTCTTGCGCCTCCTGCGCGAGGCGGCCGATGGGGGAGCGGGCGTCCTCATCGTCACCCACGAATCCGAGGCGCGCCGTTACGCCGACCGCACGTTCTCGATGGACGCGGGGCGCCTGACCTGCGAGGATGCCTCCTCGTAGGGGACGAGGCCGGGGCGGGGCGGGTCCCTCGCGTCGTTTGGGTGCGTTCGCGGACAATCAACCCAACGATCGGTCAAGGGCATCGATAGAGGGGCGACGTATAGTGTCCGGCCGACGACATCCCCGCGTGTGAGTTACAACACTCATAATGCGGTGAATCTTCCCTCCGGTTTCGGCACTAGTGGTCATTATTTGCGCATCCGATAGTGGACTGTTCCGTGATTGTTCGATAAATAAGCGGAGGTTGGCGTCTTTCGGCGCTGACCAACAGTTCAGAGAAGTCGTTACATTGTCGTAATGCCCGGGATATCAACGAAATACAACGGTGTAGTTGTGGTTGAGGCGATAACTGTCAGACATAGTGGAACTATCTCATCTGTCACTAGGCTGGGACACAAGTCCTGTCCACATTCCGTCGAAAGAAGGAGAAGTTGATGTCTCGACTGCGTCCCTTCCGCGCCCGCGTGGGCGTTGCGGGTGCCGCCAGCCTGGCCGCACTCTCGCTTCTCGTCACCTCGCTGACCCCCCTCGCTTGGCGGGCCAGCGCCGCCGACGAAAGCGTCAACACGCCCGACGCAGCGTCTTCCCAGGAAGCTGCCACGGCCTCGTCCGAGTCTGAGGCCGCCGCCGCCGCGCCCGCCGCCGAAGCAGGGGCGGACACCACCGCCACTGATGCCGAGGCCGGTGACGCCGAGGCCAGCGGCGAGGATCCCGCCGCGGAGGCCGCGCCCGAGAATCAGCCACGCACGCGCCGCGCCCGCTCAACCTCTGCGAAGCCGGCAACCCTGGCAATGACGGTCACGAACGACAGTTCCACCCTTGCGATTCGTGACAAGCAGATCACGACGATCAACTACGCGTGCTCCTCGGTGACAACCCCCTGTGAAGGTGCAAGCATTGAAGTGTTGCTTCCTGCACCCGTTACCCCTGCGGGTACGGCGCTGACAGACAAGCTCTACACTGCAGTCGCAGTCACCGGTTCAACGGTTCTGCGCACCGAGCAAAGCATTGTGGCGGGCAACCCGAGGATGACGAAACTCGTGTTCCCCTTGCAGGCGTCGATTCCCGCGGGCACCTCCGACCGTATCCAGATCACCTGGACCTACGACGGCAACGATGCACCGAACAACTCAACGACCACCCAACAGGTGAGCTTCACGGCTCTCAACGCTGACCCTATCGAGGACTCGAAGACCACTCAGTGGACCGCTGACACCGATATCGCCATCGAGAAGAGCGGTCCGACAAACCCGAATAGCTACCCTGCTGTCGGTGGCGAAACAACCTATCAGCTGCGTTACGGCTACCAGCAGATTGACCAAACCAACCCCAATAAGGTTGGTATCCGCTGGAATGGTTCCTCGCTGAAGAATGGTGTCAATGCCACCAACTTTGTGCAGGTCCAGAACATTAAGGTTGTCGATCCGCTTCCCGCGCAGGCGGAATTCGTCTCCGCTACCAATGGCGGCGTTTACGATGCAGCAACCCACACCGTTACTTGGTCCTATGACAACTGGGCATGGCAAAACCCCATCGTCTCCTTCGTTACCGTGAAATACCCCGAAGGTTCGGTAACGACGGCCGACACCGTCTCGAACAAGGCCACCATCACAGCTGCAGTCCAGAACGATCCGACGACCGTCCTCACCAAGAGCTCTGAAATCACCCACGGTTTCGCAGTTCGTAAGCCTGCTGGTCGTGTCTCTAAAGTCGGTAACGACTGGCAGTACCAAGTTCGTAATGGCCTCACCCAATGGCGCCTCGGTGCTGTCAACACGGGTAATACGACGACGCATGTTCACTTCGATGACACCCTGCCGTGCACATGGTCTTCTCAGGATGCAAAGGCAGCAGGTGGCAACTGCGACCAACCGACCATGGTGAGCCCTTACCGCTTCAACATCTTCGGCAACTCGGGCTACGAAGACAAGGGCGGCTGGACTTTCGAATACTGGACCAACAAGGGTAACCACGTTGTCGCCAACTACACCCAGACAACGAACATCACCCTTCCCGATGGCGAGTGGATCACCCGCTACACCATCGATAGCGATGTTGCTCCTCAGACCAGCGCCAGCATTTGGTTCCAAGGCACGATCCCCTCGTCCCTTCCCAAGACGGAGCCATCGGATTTCGCCAGCCACTACAACCCGGTCGCTCCGCCTGAGAGCTACTACAACTATGTAGCCTCTCCCGACTACGTCCGCTTCCAGAACTGTGCAAGTGGCACCTTGACGGATAAGGACACCGGTGCAGTCCTCGCTTCCAGTGACGATCTGTGCTCCTGGATGCGCGTCCGTGACGACTTCCCCAGCGTGGGAGTGGTCAAGGTCGTCAGGACTAACCCCGTGGTCGTCGGAAAGACAGCATCTTTCGGTGTCAACGGCTCTGTTCGCACCGCTGCTCAAGGCGGTACGCCCACACCGTTTACCATCGCAGATCTTCTTCCTGAAGGTTTCGACATCGATGATGCATCTCAGGTCAGCCTCAATCCTGGTTCACCTCTGACCAACCCTGATGGAAGCAAGTACGACCTCAGCAAGGTCCAGATCGAGATCACGAAGAACTACAACGGTACGGGACGCACCCTGCTCCGCATGATTGTCCCCGACCCGGTCGAAGGATCGCTTTACACAAGTTTCGACACGACTGTGACGAGTATCGCTCCTGCCGGACAGACCGTGAACCAGGCAATGGCGTACATGCCCGGTGACGGCGCCAAGGACGTTGCTGTAGACAAGAGCCTGCGCAACTTGAACTACTGCACCAGTGGTCGAGACAAAGACACCTTCGACGTCAATGGCAACGGTTCAACTGAGGATTACCTCTGTTCCGCTAATGCCAACTTCAATGTTGCGACCACCCCTGCAATGAACATCGCGAAGGAAGTCAAGGGTAACAAGGACGCAGACTTCGTCCCGGCCGGCCAGATTGCCGAAATTGATCCTGGTGCCGACGGCGCCTATCGCTTCACGATCGCTAACACCGGCAACGCCGCGCTGACGAATGTCGTGGCATACGACATCCTGCCGCACCTGGGTGATGTCGGCGTGGGACCCGCTGCATCGCAGGCACGAGGCTCCTCGTGGAGGCCCCACCTGAACTCGACCAACTGGTCCTTCCAGTCGATCAAGGAGAAGGCAGGTCACGATCCTGTGGTGAGCGCCGTGCCTGCCTCGGACATCACGGTCGAGTACACGACCGTCGATAATCCTTGTCGAGGCGAAGTGATGAGCGTTGGCGGTGCAATGAACGACGGGCCCGCCGGTTGTACCCCCAACGCCTGGGGCGCCGCTCCTGCGGACCTGTCCACCATCACGGGCTTCCGCATCGTCATGAATCGCGACGTGGAAATTGGTGAGAAGATCCAGTTCGTCGCGACCATGACTTCTCCTGTCAACGCCAACCTCGTTGCGTGGAACTCCGTGGCCATGTCGGGCGGCACAATGGAGAACGGCAGGGTGTCCTACCTCCAGCCCAACGAGGCCCCGAAGGTTGGCATCAACGTCTCCACCGACGTCGCGGTCGCCAAGACCGTGTCCCGCGTCAAGATGAACGGCGATCAGCCTGTCAAGGATGCGAACGGGATCCCGGAAACGATCGAGTCGAGCGATCCGATCATGCCCGGTGATTACATGCTGTACTCGGTGACCCTGAACAACAAGGGTCCGGCTGTCGCCTCGGGCATGACCGTCAAGGATGTGCTTCCAACAGGTGTTGATTACGTCTCCGCCGAAACCCGCCTGTGCCAGGATGGGGCAACGAACCCATGTACCGGTGCAGTCAAGACAGATTCGCCCTTTGGTGAACTCTCCACCGACTGGGAGGCGATGATTTCCGGCGTCCTGAACACCAACCTGAATGTCGGTGGCACCGAGACGCTCTACGTCCTGGTGAAGGTCTCCGATGGGGTCGAAGGCCAGACGATTACGAACACGGCGACCCTGGGCGACTACGATCAGAAGGATTCCAATCCGTCGAACAACACCTCCAGTGCATCCTTCACCGTGGGTGGCACCATTTCGGGCACCATCTACAACGACAAGGACGCAACCTGGTTCAACGATTCGCCTGCCCTCGACAGTCCCTTCGAAGGCGTGACGGTTCGTCTGCTCGACGCCGACGGTAACCCGGTGAAGGACGCGTCCGGCGCGGACATCACCGCCACGACCGACGCGAACGGCAACTATACCTTCACCCGTCTGCCTCTCGGCTCCTACAAGGTCGAGGTCGTTCCGGGCGCTGCGAAGGTTGACGGCGCCGACGTGAACCTGTCCGACTACAAGCAGACCTACGGCTACGGCTCGTCGACCACGCGCAGCGAGGCCGGCAAGGGCACGCTCGTCACGCCGACTGCGATCGATCTGACCGCCGCCGCACCCAACGCGACGAAGGTCGACTTTGGGTTCGTCAAGCCCGCCTCGGTGGGTAACTTCGTGTGGTTCGACGCGAACAAGAACGGTCTCCAGGACGCGGACGAGTACGGCGTTCCCGGCGTCACCGTCACCCTGACGGACGGTGCCGGTAACCCGGTTATCGACCTGGATGGAAACCCCGTCAAGCCCGTGACCACGGACGCTAACGGCAAGTACGAGTTCACGAACCTCATGCCGAACGTCGATCGGATTGTTGCGAACGCGGGCGAGGAGAACTACAAGGTTGTCTTCACGGTTCCCGCCGGCTACTCCGCGACCACGAGCTACGCGGGTGATCCCGAGAAGGACTCCAACGGCGCCGACAGCTCCGTCACGCTCACCCAGGGCCAGAACGACGAGACCGTCGACTTCGGCCTCGTCGCTGACGGCACGATCGGTGACACCCTGTTCTGGGACGTCGACAACAACGGCGGTTCCGCGCCTTCGGGTGCGGACAAGCCGCTGGCCGGCGTGACCGTCACGCTGACCTACACGACCCCCGCGGGCGTGCAGAAGACGCTGACGACCGTCACGGACGCCGACGGACACTACTCGTTCAAGGACCTCGCCCCCGGCGACTACGTGGTCACGGTCGACAAGACCTCCCTGGCCACCGCCTGCCCCGAGTGCACCGCTCAGACCCACGCCCCCTCGGGCAACCTGACGGCCTCGGAGGGCCAGGAGCTCTCCCTCACCTCCAAGGTGACGCTGAGCCCCGGCGCGATGACGAACAACGACCAGGACTGGGCGTTCACCGGCGTCGCCAACACGGCGATCGTCAAGGCGATCGCGGATCCGACCGAGGTTCCGGCGGGTGGCTTCACCCCCGGCACGTCCGTCACCTACACGCTGACGCTCACGAACGAGGGCCCGAGCCCCGCGACCGGCGTCATCGCGCAGGATAAGCTCCCCTCCGGCGTGACCTTCGTGTCCGCGCAGGGCGATGGCACCTACGACGCCGCCTCCGGCAAGTGGGACCTCAGCTCTGAGGTGATCGAGAAGGACGCGACGCGCACCCTGCGCATCACCGTCACCATCGATGCTTCCGCCGCCGGCTCGGTCGTGACCAACACGGCCACGATCGAGAAGCAGGATCAGATCGGCGATAAGACGCCGGATAATTCGTCGTCGGTGCCGCTGACGGCTGGCTACACGATCGCGGGCAAGCTGTACAACGATGCCAATGCCTCGTTTAGCTCCGATAGCGGTGAGAGCCCGTACTCGGGTGTGACCGTTGCGCTCCTGAAGAGGGACGGCACCCCCGTCCTGGACAAGGACGGCAACCCGGTCACGGCGGTGACCGATGCCGATGGCACGTACTCCTTCCCCGGTCTGGCACTGGGCGAGTACACCGTCAGCGTCGTCGACCCGACCTCCGGTCCTCTGGCGGGTACCAAGCCCACCGAGGCCTACACGGGCCGCTACAAGACCACCGCGGACGTGACCATCGCCGAGGCCACCGGGTCGGTCATCGACGTGAACTTCGGTTTCGTCAAGCCCGCCTCTGTCGGTGACAAGGTGTGGATGGATGTCAACCGTGACGGCATCCAGGACGCCGACGAGCCCGCGATGCCGGGCGTGACGGTGACCCTGACCCGCGCCGACGGCTCCGCCGTGACCGATGCGTCGGGTAACCCGGTTGCCGCCGTCACCACGGACGCGAATGGTAAGTACACTTTCGAGAACCTGTTGCCCGGCGATTACAAGGTGACCTTCACGAACCCTGCGGGTTATGAGGCCACCGTGTCGGACGCTGGCGGTGATCGCGCTGTCGATTCGAACGGGACCGAGTCTGCGGTGAGCCTGGCTCAGGGCCAGGACGATGCGACCGTGGATTACGGTCTGGTCGGTACCGGCGTCATCGGTGATCAGCTGTTCGTGGATGTCAACCAGAACGGTGGGGGCGCCCCCGATGCTGGTGACAAGCCGCTGGCAGGCGTGAAGGTCACGCTCACGTGGACGGGTCCGGGTGGTATCACCCGCACGTATGAGACCGTCACGGACGCTGATGGCAAGTACACGTTCGAGAATCTGCTGCCCGGCGAGTACAAGGTGTCGGTTGACCCGGATTCGCTGCTGGCTGCCGAGCCCCTGCTCGATGTGCTCACCCACTCCCCGTCCGGTGACGTGGCGGCCAAGAAGGTCGTGTCCGAGGAGGCGAAGGCTGACAAGGATAAGCTGGCCGCGGCGTTCAACCTGAACGCGTCGGTGACGCTGTCGGGTGAGAAGAACCAGAATCTTGATCAGGATTGGGGTTTCGGTATCTCGGCTGACACCGCGATCCTCAAGGCGATCACCGATCCGGATGAGGAGGCTCAGGAGTCCTTCGAGTTCACCCCGGGTCAGCGCGTGACCTACACGCTGACGCTGACCAATAACGGTCCGGGAGTGGCGACGGGTGTGAAGGCCAGCGATCAGCTTCCCGCTGGCGTTGCGTTCGTGTCCGCGCAGGGTGATGGCACCTACGACTCGGCGACGGGCGTGTGGGATCTGTCCGATGCGACCCTGGCCAAGGGGGACGTCAAGACGATCACGATCACGGTGGATATCACCGGTGAGGGCGCGGGCACGCTGGTGACCAACGTTGCTCGTATTACTCACCAGGATCAGGCAGGCGATGACCCGACGAACAACGAGTCCTCGGCCTCGTTCAAGGGCGGGTACAACCTGGGTGGCACGATCTACCGTGACTCGGACGCCTCCTACTCCAAGGGCGACGACGAGCAGCGCTTCAAGGGCGTCACGGTCGCACTGCTGAACGAGGACGGCACCCCGGTGCTCGACGCCGAGGGGAAGCCCATGACCGCGACGACCGACGAGAACGGTGCCTACCAGTTCGTGGGCCTGGGTCGCGGCTCGTACCGCGTGGTGATCGTGGATCCTGACAAGGGTGATCTGGCTGGTCTGATTCCGACCCAGGCCTACACGGGCAAGGGCGAGACCCAGGCGTCGGTCACCATCTCTGACGCGTCGGTGCAGGGCGTGGACTTCGGTCTGGTTGCCCCCGCCAGCATCGGGGACCGTGTCTGGGATGACGTCAACGCCAACGGCGCTGACGACGGCGAGCCCGGCATCGGAGGCGTGACCGTGATCCTCACCGACGCTGACGGTGCGGAGGTGGCTCGCACCACCACCGACGCTAATGGCAACTACCGGTTCACCGGCCTGATCCCGGGCACCTACACCGTGTCCATCGAGGTTCCGGACGGCTATGCGGCTGCGACCACCTCGATGAGCGTGCGCGTGGGTGAAGGCGAGGAATACGTGGACGCGGACTTCCCGCTCACCCTCATCCCCGCCCCCACGCCCGCCCAGGCACACCAGGTG
>CATWCG010000061.1:0-8618 GCA_958349165.1 uncultured Actinomyces sp.
TCGCCGCGATGATCAACGGCACCAAGCGCGGCCTCTTCTCCAACGAGGCCGGCCAGGGTACCGCCCCGAACGCGGCGGCGACCGCGACCGTGTCGCACCCCGTGCGCCAGGGCCTCATCCAGTCCCTGGGCGTCTTCATCGACACCATCGTCGTGTGCACCGCGACCGCCTTCGTCATCCTGATCGCGGGCCCCGAGGTGTGGGGCGGCGAGGGCGTGGACCCCTCGAACCTGACGACCCTGGCCGTCGCCAACGAGCTGGGCGCGTGGACGATCGTCCCCATGGCCATCCTGATCTTCGTCCTGGCCTACTCCTCGATCATCGCGGCCTACGTCTACTCCGACACGAACATGTCCTTCGTGTTCGGGGATGCCCGCTGGGCGAGCTGGACCGTGCGCGTCGTCTGCGTGCTCTCTGCGACGATCGGTGCGCTGCTGACCCTGGACGTCGTGTGGAACGCGGTCGACATCGCGATGGCCGTCATGACGATCACGAACCTGGTGGCCCTCGTGTTCCTGTGGCGCTGGGTCATCGGCGCCCTGTTGGACTATCAGCTCCAGCGCAAGGCCGGGGTGGAGGATCCCGTCTTCGTTGGCCGCAACAACCCCCTCCTGCCGCGCGACGTCCCGGGCAACGTCTGGAAGCGCCCCAAGGCGGGCAAGCACTGACCCCGTCGCCGCCGGGTGCGCCGGGCACACCTCGTGCCCAGCGCACCCGACGCGCATCCGAGCCCGGCGCGCCTGCGCCGGGCTCGTCGTTGTCCACCCCGGTCTGGCGGCCTTGGCCGGTCCTCCTCCTGGCCGAGGCCTCGTCCTCGTCCCGGCGCTTCGCCCGACGCGCGGGCGCTCGCGGGTTAGGCTACTACCATGAGAATCGCACGTTTTTCCGATGGTACGAATCCCGTGTATGGCGCCCTGGAGGAAGGCTCGACGCGTATCGTCGGCCTCAAGGGTGATCCGCTGTTTTCGCCCGTGGAGCCCTCCGGCCAGATCTACGAGCTGGACGAGGTCCGTCTGCTCTCCCCGGTGATCCCGCGCTCTAAGGTCGTGGGCATCGGCGACAACTACTCGGACACTCCGATCCCGGCGGATGAGCGCCCCGAGCCGCCGATCTTCCTGAAGGCCAATACGTCGGTCGTGGGTCCCGACGATCCGATCGCGATCCCCGCATGGTCGAACGCGGTGGCCTTCGAGGGCGAGCTCGCGATCGTCATCAAGTCCCTGGCCAAGGACGTGAGCGTGGAGGACGCGCCGCAGGTGATTCTCGGCTACACGATCGCCAACGACGCGACCGCGCGCGACGCGATGACGGGTGGCCCCTGGTCGCGCGGCAAGTCTTTTGACTCGGCGTGCCCGCTGGGACCGTGGATCACGGTCGATCCGACGCTTGACGTCACGAACCTGGCGATCCGCTCCTACCTGAACGGGGAGAAGGCTCAGGACAGCTCGACCGCGAACATGATCTGGAACCCCTTCGAGCTGGTCTCCTACGTGTCCCGCCAGATGACGCTGCTGCCCGGCGACGTGATCGCCACGGGCGCGCCCGCGGGCGCCGGCCTCGTTCAGGCTGGCGACCGCGTGGAGATCGAGATCGAGGGCATCGGCACCCTGACGAATCCGGTCGTGCGAGCCTGATCGTGTGACCTGTGTGATAGGATTACGTCGTTCTGACAATATCTCCGTCGCATAGGAGCACACCGTGAGCGAACCCCAGTCATCGGGCGCTCTGGCCGTCGAAATGGCCGGCCTGGACGTCATCCCCGAATCCGATCGCAAAGGCAAGCCCTCCGACCTGTTCATGCCGTGGTTCGCGGCGAACATCTCGGTCCTGGGTATCTCGTGGGGCTCGTGGGTCCTCGGATTCGGCCTCTCCCTCGCCCAGGCGATCGTCGTGTCCCTCGTGGGTGTTGCGCTCTCGTTCGTCGTGTGTGGCCTTATCGCCATCGCGGGTAAGCGTGGCTCCGCGCCGACGCTGGTCCTGTCGCGCGCGGCCTTCGGCTTCAACGGAAACCGGATTTCTGCGGCGATCTCGTGGATCCTGACGGTGGGCTGGGAGACCTTCCTGGCGATCATGGCCGTCCAGGCCACGGCCACCGTCATGGGGGCGCTGGGCTTCACGAACCACGTCGTCGCACAGATCATCGCCCTGATCCTCGTCGTCGTGCTGGCGGCCGGCTCGGGCATCCTCGGCTTCGAGGCGATCATGAAGGTCCAGACGTGGATCACCTGGGCCACGGCGGTCCTGACGCTTGTGTACCTGGTGCTGGTCGCACCGACGATCGACTTCGCGGTCCTCTCCTCGCGTCCCTCGGCTCCACTGACCGCGGTCCTGGGTGCGGGTTGCATGCTCCTCGTGGGCTTCGGCTTCGGATGGATTAACGCGGCCGCCGACTACTCGCGCTACCTGCCTCGCGCGGCCTCGACGCGGGGCGTGGTCGGGTGGACAACGGTGGGCGCGGCGCTGCCCACGGTCGTCCTCGTCTTCTTCGGTATCCTCCTGGTCGGCTCGGCCGATGAGTCCCTCTCCGAGGCGATCGGTAATGATCCGATCGGCGCGCTCACCACGCTGCTGCCCACCTGGTTCCTCATCCCCTTCGCCCTGGTTGCGATCCTTGGTCTCATCGGCGGCATCGTCATGGACATCTACTCGTCGGGCCTGTCGCTTCTGGCCACGGGCGTGCCCGTCTCGCGCCCGGTCGCCACGGCCATCGACGGCACGATCATGACGGTCGGAACGATCGTCGTTGTGTTCTTCGCGGACTCCTTCCTGACCCCCTTCACGGCGTTCCTCACGACCCTGGGTGTTGTGATCGCCGCGTGGGGTGGCGTCATGCTCGCGGACATCGCGCTGCGTCGCAAGGACTACGACGAGCCCTCCCTCTTTACCCCCTCGGGCCGCTACGGCTCGGTGAACTGGGGTGCGGTCGCCTCCCTGATCGTCGGCTCGCTGGTGGGCTGGGGTCTCGTCGTCAACGCGAATGCGTCCTGGCTGTCCTGGCAGGGCTACCTCCTCGGGCCCCTGGGTGGTCGCGAGGGCGACTGGGCGGGCGCCAACATCGGCATCCTCCTGGCGATGGTCGTCGGCTTCGTCGGCTACTGGCTGACCAGCGCGGGGCGCGTGCGCACGCAGGAGAAGCTGGCCTCGCGCACGTACGCGCAGGGCGCGGAGGAGGGCGAGCGGTGAGCGTCGACCCGCGCTTCACCCACGCTCTCCTGGAGGACGAGGCCGTGGTCGGCGCCCGGGTACTTACCTCCCTTGCGGGACGCCCCGACGCGCTCGTCGTGCTCGGTTCCGGCCTGGCGGATGCCCTCGACGAGGCCTGGGGCGCGCCTGCGGGCGCGGTTTCCCTGGGTGGTATTCCCGGCGTCGTCGCGCCTGTCGCGGACGGTCACGGCGGCGAGCTGCGCGCCTATGAGGCGTGCGGGGGAGTAATCCTGGTGGCCACGGGCCGCACGCACCTGTATGAGGGGCTGGGTGCCCGCCCGGTCACGGCCCTGGCCCGCGCAGCCGCAGCCGCTGGGATCAGCCGCGCGGTCCTCACCAACGCGAACGGCTGCCTGAAGCCCTGGAACCTGGGCGACGTCATGGCGATCACTGACCACGTGAACCTCAGCGGCGCCTCGCCTTTCGACGGGCCGCTGTTCCTGGACGTGTCGGCCGTGTGGGACGACCAGATGACGCAGGCGCTGCGCGGGGTCTGTCAGCGTGAGGGAATTTACGCGATCCTGCGCGGCCCCGAGTACCAGACCATGGCGGAGACCCGCATTCTTGCGGGCCTGGGCGTGGATTGCGTGGGCATGTCGACCGTCATGGAGGCGATCACCCTGCACGCCCTGGGCGTGCGCGTCGCGGGCATGTCGGTCGTCTCCGACCTGTCGTTCGCCGACGCGCCCACGGATCCGGCCGCCGTCGTCGAGGCAGCCTCCGCGGCTCGCCAGACCGTGGTCGCCGGCATCGAGGCGGCCCTGACGGCCTGAACGCTTAGTCGTAGACGAGGCCGTGGCCGGGAGGTGGGTGTCCACCGCTGCCGGCCACGGCCTCGTCTCGCGCGAGAGAAGATCAGAGCAGGCCGAGGACCCGCTCGACGATCCGCGAGGCCACGTCGGGTGCGCACGCCAGGTTGATGCGCGCCCACGAGGCGTAGTCCGCGCCCAGGGTGCGGCCCTCGTTGGCGGCGATGCGGGCGCGTTCGCGCAGCGTTGCGGCGGGGGAGAGGGGGCCCAGGTCCACGCCCTCGAAGCCCCACCACGTCAGGTAGGTGCCCTCGGGGCGCACGAAGTCGATGGGAGTGTCGGCCAGGGATCGCTCCACCAGGTCCACGTTCGAGCGGATCAGATCCTTGACCTCGCGCTGCCAGGCGTCGCCGCGCTCGTAGGCGGCAATCGCGCCGAGCGTGCCGATGACGTTGGCGTCGTGGCGCACGTCGGCGGCAAACACGTCCCAACGCTCGCGCAGCGCCTCGTCGGGCAGGATCACCTGCGCGGAGGGAAGCCCTGCGATGTTCCACCCCTTCGACGCGGCGGTCGCCGTCACCGTGTGGGAGGCAAACGAGGGGCCGAGGCTCGCGTAGGAGACGAAAGGAATCGACTCATCCAAGACCAGGGAGGAGTGGATTTCGTCGGAGAACACGAGGGCGTCGTACTCGCGGACCACGTCGTGCAGGGCTCGCAGCTCGTCCTCACGCAGGACGCGGCCGACCGGGTTCCACGGGTTGCACAGGATGACCAGGCCCGCCCCGGCCTCGAGCCCCGCGCGAATCCCCTCCAGGTCGAGCGCCCAGCCGCGCCCGAGCGCGCGCGTGCCGCGCAGCGAGGGTACCTCGATGACGGGATGATCGAACTTGCCCGGAATCGTCAGGAAAGGCATGTAGGCGGGCGTCGGGACGATGATCGGGGCACCCGGGCGCACCAGGTGATCGATCGTCGCCTCAAGCGCGGGAAGCACCGACGCAACCAGGCGAACCTGCGAGGCGTCCACGTCCCAGCCGAAGCGACGCTTCTGGAACTCCGCGGTCGCGCCCGCCAGGCGCGGCTCCAGCCAGGTCGGCTGGTAGCCGAGCAGGCCATCGTCGATCGCGCCCTTCATCGCGTCGGCCACCTCCGGGGCCGTCCCGAAGTCCATTTCCGCCACCCACGCTCCGATCGTCGGCTCGCCGCTCGCGGTCGTGATGCCCGTCCATTTCAGGGAACCGGTGCGGTAGAGGTGGGAGTCGGAAAAGAGTTGAACGGACACGGTGTCCTCCATCGAATAGCGGCGGATGCGGCCAGGCCGATCCCTGTCATGCACCCAGCGTATCCGCGTGCCCGGCGCGCGTCGCAGCGCGCCCGCCCATCAAGCAAATGCAACAGCCACCCCTGGAGTAGGATGGGAGAATCATGAGTGAAACAACTGCCACCGGTGCCGACGTTCGCGTCCGCTTCTGCCCCTCGCCCACAGGAACCCCTCACGTCGGCATGGTCCGCACGTGCCTGTTCAATTGGGCCTACGCCCGCCACACGGGAGGAACCTTCGTCTTCCGCATCGAAGACACGGATGCCGCCCGCGACTCCCAGGAGTCCTTCGACCAGATCATCGAGTCCCTGCAGTGGCTGGGCCTCGACTGGGACGAGGGCATCGGTAAGGGAGGCCCGCACGGCCCCTACCGCCAGAGCGAGCGCATGGACATCTACCGCGACGTGGCCGCGCGCCTGCTGGAGGCCGGCTACGCCTACGAGTCCTACTCGACCCCCGAGGAAATCGAGGAGCGCCACCGCGCCAAGGGCGAGGACCCCAAGCTCGGCTACGACGGCTTCGACCGCGACCTGACGGAGGAGCAGATCGCCGCCTTCCGCGCCGAAGGCCGCCAGCCCGTTCTGCGCCTGCGCATGCCCGACGAGGACATCACGTTCACGGACCTGATCCGCGGCGAGATCACCTTCAAGGCCGGCTCGGTGCCGGATTACGTCATCGTGCGCGCCAACGGCCACCCGCTCTACACGCTGGTGAACCCCATCGACGACGCGCTCATGGAGATCACCCACGTGCTGCGCGGCGAGGACCTGCTCTCCTCGACGCCGCGCCAGATCATCCTCTACCGCGCGCTTGAGGCGATCGGCGTCGCCAAGTTCATGCCGCGCTTCGGCCACCTGCCCTACGTCATGGGCGAGGGCAATAAGAAGCTCTCCAAGCGCGACCCCGAGTCGAACCTGCTGCTGCATAAGGCCGCCGGCATGATCCCCGAGGGCCTCAACAACTACCTGGCCCTCCTGGGCTGGTCGATCGCGCCGGACCGCGACATTTTCTCCATGGAGGAAATGGCGCACGCCTTCGACATCTCGGACGTGAACCCGAACCCGGCGCGCTTCGACCAGAAGAAGGCCGTTGCCATCAACGCCGAGCACATTCGTCTGCTGGACGGCGAGGACTTCCGCGGTCGCCTGGTGCCCTTCCTGCACCGCGATGAGCTGGTGTCGGCCGACTCCTTCGAGGCGCTGACCGATCGCGAGCGCGAGATCCTCACCGAGGCCGCCCCGCTCGTCCAGACGCGCATCCAGGTTCTCGGCGAGGCCTCGGGTATGCTCGGCTTCCTCTTCGTCGCCGACGACGCCCTGGAGATGGACCAGAAGGCCGTTTCCAAGCTCAAAGACAACGCCGCCGACGTCCTGGACGCCGCCATCGAGACCGTCGAGGGCCTGACCGAGTTCACGACCGCCTCCCTGGAGGAGTCGCTGCGCGCGCGCATCGTCGACGAGATGGGCGTGAAGCCCCGCCTGGCCTTCGGCCCGCTGCGCGTCGCCGTGACCGGCCGCCAGGTCTCTCCTCCGCTGTTCGAGTCCATGGAGATCCTGGGCCGCGACTCCTCGCTGGCCCGCCTGCGCGCCCTGCGCGCTTCCCTGGCCTGATCGCCGCGCTCGGCCCCGGCCTCGTCACCTTCATTCGGGACGAGGTCGGGGCTTCGTCGTGGGGCGCGTGCCTCGAGCGGTCGCCCGGGTGTGTCGGGCGGCCACTCGCCAGGCGTGATGGGTGCCACGGTCGTTCGATTTGGCAGGAGGGGCGCTCTCCGCTAAAGTTATCTCCTGTCGCCAGCGACGTGAGAACGAAGCAGGTGATACCCATTGGGGTATGGTGTAATTGGCAACACAGCTGATTCTGGTTCAGCCATTCTAGGTTCGAGTCCTGGTACCCCAGCGATCTGAGACGCACGTTTCAGTCAGGCCCCCATCGTCTAGCGGCCTAGGACGACGCCCTCTCACGGCGTTAACACCGGTTCAAATCCGGTTGGGGGTACGGATTCATCAATGAATCAAGGCCCCCATCGTCTAGCGGCCTAGGACGACGCCCTCTCACGGCGTTAACACCGGTTCAAATCCGGTTGGGGGTACCACGGACCTCGCCACCGTTGCGGTGGCGAGGTTTTGTTTACCGCGATGCCGCGGTTTTTCTTGTGCTTTGCAGAAAACTTTGCTCACCGTTACACAGTGTCTAACCTTGTAACCAGCCCCCGTAGGGGGGATCGTTTTGGACGAGGGAGTCTTTCGTGACAGACCGACACAACAGGACGCTGCTGCGTCGAGCCCTGGGCGTAGGCGCTGCGCTTGCGCTGATGGGGGGCGCGCTCCCGGCAGCCTGGGCTGAGCCAGGGGAGGAGGCAACAAATCAGGACGCGGGTGCGGAGGCCGTCGACACGGAGGGTGCGACCGGTGGCGACGACCTCCTGGTGACAATCCCTGGTAACCATAATAAGGCGATGGGGTGCGACGCCGACTGGGCTCCCGACTGCGCTAAGGCCGCTTTGACGCGCGACGCGACGGGCGTCTACACCGCGACATTCACTCTGCCCGCGGGTGACTACGAGTACAAGGTCGCCGAGGGCGGCTCGTGGGATGCCTCCTACGGCCAAGGAGGAGCAGCCGGGGGAGCGAACATCGCCTACTCTCTGAAGGAAGAGACTGCGGTCACCTTCTACTACAACCACGCGACTCACCGCGTGTGGAATAACGTCTCCGACCAGATGGTGACGCTTCCGGGTTCCTTCCAAAAGGACCTGGGTTGCGCCGACAACTGGAAGCCTGAATGCCTGGCCCCGCTCTTGGAGCCCACGGGCAACGGCACCTACACCTACGAGACGACGGCATTGCCTGAGGGCACGTACGAGCTGAAGGTTGCTGTCGGCGGCTCGTGGGATGAGAACTACGGGCAAGATGGTGCCGCCGGTGGCGCTAACTACCAGTTTGCGACGAAGGCGAACAAGCTCGTGACATTCACCTACGATTCCGCGACCCACAAGCTGGACATCGCCTCCGCTGACGTTCCCGCGCTTACTGGGTCAATGCCACAACCCTGGCGTGGCCGACCTCGCTGCTGCCCCAGGGAGTCACGCGTGCCCAGGTTCTTGACGGCTCCGCGAAGCTGAGTTACGAGCTGATCACCGCGCCCGAGGGGGGTGCCGCTCTGACGGACGGTGCTATCACCGGAGCGACCCTCACGCCGCTGACCGTCGCCGGCGATCTGCCCGCGGACGTCACGATGGCTCACCCGAACCTCAACGGCTACATCGCCCTGAAGACCCCCTTCGACGAGGCCGGGGCGGGCGAGGCCCTCACCGGACAGGTGATGCTCGCGCAGAAGTCCGGTGAGAC
>CATWCG010000062.1:0-8568 GCA_958349165.1 uncultured Actinomyces sp.
GGGCTGCCTTTATGTCCCATCATAGGGTAAAGAATGGGCAAATGAGGCGTGGGGGGCGTGATGTGGCCGGAGGATCAGTGCTTTTCCCTTGTTCGTGGGCGAAAGTGTGGCCCATATTGCGGGCGGCTGCTGCGGCGTGAGGACCTCGCGGGTGCGCGGGCAGGTGACGTATGCCGGTCTGATCGTGTTTGTCAGGTCGGTGTACGGCGAGGGGGTGGGCGGCCGGTGCCGCCCACCCCCTCGGGTGAGGAGAGTTCCTAGGAACTCACTTGCTCGCGTTCTTGGTGATCTCGGAGAGCATGGGCTGGCCCCTCCAGTCGAAGGTCACGTTGCTCACGTTCTTGGACCAAGCGCCGTTGACGTTGTAGTACCACAGCGGGATGACGGGCAGATCCTGCAGGAGGATCTCCTGGGCCTGCTGCATGGCCGTGTTGGCTTCGTCGGCGTTGGCGGCGCCCGCCGCCTTGGTGATCAGGGCGTCGAACTCGGGGTTGGAGTACTCACCCTTGTTCGAGGCGGCCTTGGTCACGTACAGGGGCTGCAGGAAGTTGTAGATCGACGGGTAGTCGCCCTGCCAGCCGGAGCGGAAGGCCGCGCCGATGGTCTGATCATCCTCCTGCTGGAGCATGGTCTTGAAGTCGACGATCGCCTTGCCCTGGGCGTCGATGTTCAGCGTGTTCTTGATGGAGTTGGCGGCAGCGTCCACCCATTCCTTGTGGCCGCCGTCGGAGTTGTAGGCGATCTCGAAGGTGCCGTCCCACGGGGCGATGGCGTCGGCCTGGGCCCACAGTTCCTTGGCCTTGGTCTCGTTGTAGGTCAGGACATCGGAGCCGGGCAGGGAGTCGGAGTAGCCCGGGAGGGTGGGGGCGGTGAAGTCCTTGGCCGGGGTGCGCGCGCCGGCGTAGATCGTCGAGGTGATCTCGTCGCGGTTGATGGCCATCGAGATGGCCTGGCGGCGCAGCTTGCCTTCCTCGCCCTTGAAGTGGTCGAGGTACTGCGGGATGGTCAGCGTCATGATGCCGGCGTAGGGCTCGTTGACGGAGGTGCCCGCGAAGGTCTGCTGGTAGGAGGCCATGGCGGAGGAGGGAACGGCGTCGAGGACGTCGACGTTACCGGCCTTGAGGTCGTTGTAGGCGGCATCCATCGAGTTGTAGAAGACGTAGGTCACGCCCTCGTTCTGGGGCTTCTCGTCGCCGACGTAGTTCTCGTTGGGGACGAGGGTGATCTTGACGTTGTGCTCCCAAGCGTCGTCGGAGGCCAGCTTGTAGGGGCCGTTACCGACCGGCACCTGGCCGCCCTTGTCCGGGTCGTCCAGCGTCGAGTTGGGAAGCGGCGCGTAGGCGGAGTAGCCCAGGCGGGTGATGAGGTCGTAGGCGGGGTTCTTCAGTTTGATCGTGAAGGTGTAGTCGTCGACGACCTGGACGCCGGTCAGCTCGCCGACGCCTTCCTCATTGGTGCCTTCGAAGGAGTCGAAGAAGGAGGCCTGCTTCTGGTTCTGGGAGGTGACGAGGTTCCAGGCTCGGGTGAAGTTCTCGGCCTTGACGGGGGTGCCGTCGGAGAACTTGCGGTCCTGGTGGAGCTTGACGGTCCACAGGGTGTTGTCTTCGTTGGGCTCGATGGACTCGGCGACGTCGAGGACGGCCGTGCCGTCGGCCTCGTAGCGGACGAGCTGGCTGAAGATCGCGCTGAGGATGCGGCCGCCGCCGGTCTCAGAGGTCTGGCCGGGCAGCAGAGCGTTCTGCGGCTCGGAGCCGTTGAGGACGATGCCGTTGTTGGTGGTGGTGGTGGCGGCGGATCCGCCGCCACCGGCGCAGGCGGTCAGCGCGAGCGCAGCCGCCGCGGGAATGGCGAGCCATGCCTTCTTCAGGTTCATGGTTACTACCTCCTGGTTGATGGACGGGACCGGTGGGCTATGCCCGTGGTCATGTCTTCGAGGGTAGCCCGTCGCGCGTGGAAGTATCCGGACGTGTCCATCATGTGCGCATTACATTTTGGTTACAAACGTAAAAAGTAGGTCAAATAATGGTGTGAGTCACACAAAACGGCGCGGTTGTGCCCATATTCACACGCGACGAGGCCGGGGCACGGAACGCGAACACGCTCCCCAGCCCCGGCCTCGTCCCACGCGGGTGTCCTCAGGACAGCAAACCCTTGGAGGCCAGCCACTCCCGGGCGATCTGCGACGCCGACCGCTGCTCCTGCGTGGACGCGCGGTTCATCTCCACCAGATCCGCGGGCTCAAGCGCGGCGCTCACGCGGTTGATGACGGCGGCCGCCGCATCGTCCACGCGAGCCGAGGCCAGGGGAACGACGTGCGAGGCCAGGAACAGGCCCTGCGGATCCGCCAGAACCGTCAGAGTGCCGTCCGCCAGAACCGGATCCGAGGAGTAGATGTTCGCCAGCTGGATGTCCCCATCCCTCAAGGCCTTGACCGTGAGCGGGCCGCCCGAATCCTCAATCGGCGTGAAGGCCACCGTCACGCCGTAGGTCTGCGACAGGCCGGCCGGGCCATACGGGCGAGTCTCAAGCTCCGAGTTCCCGCCCAGGGTCAGCGGCCCCGCGCCGGCCAGGTCGCCGATCGAGGTCAGCGAATGCTCCGCGGCGAAGTCCGAGGTCACCACGTAGGAATCCTGGTCGGTCGCCGGCGCCTGGTCGAGGGCGCGCAGCCCCTGCGGAAGGGCGGCGGTCAGCGCCGCGTACACCTCATCCGAGGATCGCGCGGACGCCTCGGAATCCAGGTATTGCAACAGGTTGCCCGTGTACTCGGGGAACACGTCGATCGAGCCGGCCTCAAGCTCGGGCATGTAGACCTCGCGCTGGCCGATACGCATCTGTCGATCCACCGTGTACCCGGCGTCCTCCAGGGCCTGCGCGTAGACCTCGGCGATGATCTCGTTCGAGTAGTAATCCTGCGAGCCCACGACAATCGTGGACGAGGCCGTGGCACCTCCGTCAACGGACTGCGCCGACCCGCAGGCGGCCAGGACCAGGGCGGAAGCGGCGGCGGCCGCAAGCGTGATCATCGAGCGTTTCATAGTGACTCCTTGAGTGAGTTGTTCCCCGCGTCGACGCGCGAGTGAGTGCGGGCGCGCAGCGCGCGGCTCACGGCCGCCAGCACAGCATCCGCGAGAAGGGCGAGCGCGACGACGACGATTGCGCCGCCGATCATCTGCGCGTAGTCGCGGGTCTTCAACCCCGCGTAGAGGAAGCGGCCCAGACCATAATTCGCCGTGTAGGCCGCCAGGGTGGTCGTCGCGATCACCTGCAAGGTCGCCGAGCGCACACCCGCCGCGACGAGGCCCGCCGCGTGGGGCGCCTCGACACCCACAAGAATCTGACGCTCAGTCAACCCCATCGCGCGGGCGGCATCCACCGTCGCACGCGGCGTCGAGGCGATCCCCGAATACGTCGCCGACAGCAGCGGCGGGACCGCGAGCACCAGAAGCGCCAGCGTCGGAGCCGCCAGCCCGATGCCCAACCACAGGCCCGCGAGCGTCAGCACGCCCAGGGTGGGGACCGCCCGGGCCGCGCCCGTCGCCCCCACCAGCCACCGGCCCCTGCCCGTGTGTCCGATCCACGTGCCCACGGGCAGAGCCACCAGCGCCGCAAGCGCGACGATGAGGAGGGTTAAACCCAGGTGCTCGGCGCTCCGGGCGAGGATCCCCGACTCGCCCACCCAATTCGCCGGGCTCGCAAGCCACATCAGGGCTTCCCAGAGAATGCTCACGCCGTCCCCCTCCTCGCCCACGGGGTCAGTGCCCAGCCGATCCCCTGCACGGCCGCGTCCACCGCGAGCGCCAGGAGCACCGTCGCGACCAGGCCGGCCACGACCTCGGCGGTGATGCCGCGCTGAAAACCGTCCGTGAACAGCGTGCCCAGCGAGCGCACCCCGATGAATGCGCCCACCGTCACGAGCGACACCGTGGACGTGGCCACCACGCGCGTCCCCGCGATGATGACCGGCGTCGCCAGGGGCAGCTCGACCTCCACGAAGCGACGCGGCAGCGAGTAGCCGCACGCGTTCGCCGCCCGCAGGGTCGCGCCCGGGATCGCGCGGAAACCCTCGGCCGCCTGGCGCACCAGGACGGCCACGCCGTACAGGGTGAGCACCGCGATCATGTTCGCGCTCGAGCGCAGCGCCACCCCGATGATCACCGGAACCACCACCAGGAGAGGCAGCGACGGCACCGCGTACAGGGCCGACAGGGCCGACAGCGCCCAGCCGCCGCGGCGCGAGAACGCCGCCCAGCGGGCGATTGGCACCGAGAGTGCGACCGAGAGCGCGATCGCCGGCAGGGCGATCCACAGGTGCTCCGCGATCAGCTCGCCGATCAGCGCCAGGTTCGAGGACAGCCAGCTCATAGGCGCACTCCTGCGGGATCGGCGCCTCCGCGCCGCGCGGGCGAGGGGGCCGAGGCCTCGTCCCCTCCCTGCGTGAGCGTGCCGTGCGTGAGCGTGCCCCGCGTGAGCGTGCCCACCGGGGTTCCCGCCTCGTCCACGACCAGGCCGTGGGAGCCCGTCACGCGCACCGGGCGCGCCGCGCGCGAGGCCCCCACGAAGTCGGCGACGAAGGTGGAGGCCGGAGAAGTGAGCAGATCGAGCGGGCGACCCGCCTGCTCGATGTGTCCGCCCGTGGACAGGACCGCGACCTGGTCGCCCAGGGTGAAGGCCTCGTCCACGTCGTGCGTCACGAACAGGATCGTCGTGCCCAGCGAGCGCTGAATCTCCTTCAGTTCCCGCTGCAGATCCGCGCGCACGAGCGGGTCGAGCGCGCCGAAAGGCTCATCCATCAACAGGATGTCCGCGCGGTTCGCCAGCGCCCGCGCGACCCCCACGCGCTGACGCTGCCCGCCCGACAACTCGGAGGGGTAGCGATCGGCCATCTGCGTGTCCAGGCCCACCAGGTCGAGGAGCTCGAGCGCGCGCTCGCGGGACTCCTTCTTGCCGGCGCCCTCCAGGCGCGGCACGGTCGCGATATTGTCCGCGATCGTGCGGTGCGGGAACAGGCCGCCTTCCTGCAGGACGTAGCCGATCGAGCGACGCAGGCGCACCGGGTCCTCGTCCGCGACGTTGGCGCCGCGCACGAAGACCGCGCCCGAGGTCGGGGTGACCATCGCGTTCACCATGCGCATGAGCGTCGTCTTTCCGCAGCCCGAGGTTCCCAGGAGGACCGTCGTTGAGCCGCGCTCGACGTGGAGGGAAAAGTCCTCGACGGCCTTCGTTCCGCCCGGGTAGGTCTTCGAGACGTGGTCGAAGCGGATCATGCGCGCCCCTTCCCGCGTGCCGACGCGTTTCCGGCAGTCGGGTCCGCGGCCTCGTCAATGAGGGCGAGCGCGTGGGCGAGGCGTTCGCGCTGGTTGGGGGAGAGGGGTGCGAGGAGTCGTTCCTGCTCGGCGGTGACGATGGCCTCGGCGCTGGCGAGGTGGGTCATGCCGGTGTCGGTGACCGTCAGGATCGTGGCGCGGCGGTCGTGCTCGCACGGCGTCCGATGGAGCAGGCCGTCGCGGTGCAGGCGGTCGACCAGGCGTGAAGCCGCGCCGAGGGTGATGCCCTGGCTCGCGGCCACCTCCTGGATGCGGCAGGCCGGGGTGTCGCGCACGGCGCGCAGGACCAGGAAGCGGCCCAGTGACAGGGGGTTGTTCGCCTCGCAGAGCGCGGACTCGACCGCGTTCCAGGCGCGTAGTTCTGCGCTCACAAGGGCAGTAAACAGCGATGACGCATCCGTTGCCATGGTCAACACATTACGTGGAAATAATTGATATGTATAGTGAGTGTGAGGGGAGACTCGTTGATGCTTACGCGAAATAGGTCGCCGCTGTGTGCTTGTCGAACGGCTCTCGAACCGCGTGCGGGGCGTCGTCGGCGGGCCTCGGCGCGGTGCTACAGTGCGTGGTGTCGGCGACTGACAAGCGTCGTGCCCCTCGCTTCGTTCACGGGGGTTCCCAGTGGCGGGTGAGTTTTCTTGGTGCGTCACGCGTCTATCAATGAGGAGTGTCAACGGTGCGGAAACGTCTCTACTCCCTGCTCAACGGCGATGGGAGAGCAGCAATGTGGTACGGGCGCGTCATGACCGCGCTTATCGTCGCCAGCCTTCTTCCCCTGTGCTTCAAAGGATCCAGCCCCATCCTCGA
Organism: uncultured Actinomyces sp.; assembly: GCA_958349165.1. GTDB lineage: Bacteria > Actinomycetota > Actinomycetes > Actinomycetales > Actinomycetaceae > Pauljensenia. Next base: position 6,132 of record CATWCG010000062.1, read on the forward strand.
AACGATCGAGTACGCGTGCGTCCTCGTGTTCATCGTCGACTACCTGGTCCGCTGGGCGACGGCGGACCTGAAGCTACGCAAAGGCGCGTTGTCGTTCCTGATCTACCCCTTCACGCCGATGGCGATCATCGACTTGGCGTCGATCCTGCCCGTCTTCAACGCCCTCAACGACGCGCTGCGCACGCTGCGAGTCCTCCGCCTGTTCCGCACGCTGCGGGCCTTCAAGCTCATCCGCTACTCGAAGAGCACCTCCGCCATCGCCGCCGTGTTCGAGAAGCAACGGGAGGCGCTGCTGGCCGTCCTCTGCCTGGCGATCGGCTACATCCTCGTCAGTGCCCTCGTCATCTTCAACGTCGAGCCGGACACCTTCAACACCTTCTTCGACGCCGTGTACTGGGCGGTCGTCTCCCTGACGACCGTCGGCTACGGCGACCTCTACCCCTCCTCCGACGTAGGGCGCACCATCGCCATGATCTCCTCGCTCATGGGCGTCGCCGTCGTCGCCCTGCCCTCCGGCATCATCACCGCGGGCCTGCTCGACGAGCTGCGCGGCGGCGGGGCGGACGACTGAGCGCCGGGCCGCGCCCTTGCGTCCTCCGCGCCCGCCGCGCCCTTGCGGTTTTCGGGCCCTTGCGGTCTTCGCGCCCCTCATTCCCTCGTAGCCGCTGGCCTCCTTCGAAAACTCGCACGTAATTTTCAGTCGGTCATTTTATAGGCGTGTCCACAAACGTTGAAATTCCGCGGTTCATGCTGACCGGGCTCTCGGCGCGCCCGGGGAATTACGTGCGACATGACGGGGACGAACGAGGCCGGGGCCCAGCCACGCTCCCATCGTGCGGTGAGCGAGTGGCCGAGCCCCGGCCTCGTCAATGAAAGCGTCAGATCAGGCGTCAGCCTGCGGCGCGGGGGAGCGGTGGCGCTTCGAGTACGCCTCGCCCTCCAGCTCCGAACCCGACGGCGCCGACGCGGGCGACGCCGCCTCCAGGTTCGTTCCGCGCAGCTTCGAGATCAGGCGCATGCCGTGGTAGATCGCCAGCGCCGAGGCGGTGCCCAGCGCGATGCCCTCGAAGGACATGTCACCGATCTTCCACGTGAAGTTCGCAATCGCGACGATCAGGGCCACCGCGGCAGTGTTCAGGTTCACCGGGTTGGAGAAATCCACGCGGTTCTGCACCCAGATACGCACGCCCAGCATGCCGATCATGCCGTACAGGACCGTGCCCGCGCCACCGAGGACGCCCGGGGGAATCGTCGCAATCAGCGCGCCGAACTTCGGCAGCATCGACAGAACCAAGGCAACACCAGCCGCGATCAGATACGCGGCCGTCGAATACACGCGGGTCGCCGCCATCACGCCGATGTTCTCCGCGTAGGTCGTCGTACCCGAGCCGCCGCCGCTGCCAGCCAGCATCGTAGACAGGCCGTCCGCCATGAGCGCGCGGCCCGTCAGGTCATCCATATTTTCGCCCGTCATCGCGGACACGGACTTCACGTGGCCGACGTTCTCGGCGACCAGGATGAACACGACCGGCAGGAAAAGGCCCAGGGTCGACGGGGCGAAGCTCGGGGCCTGGAACTCGGGGAAGCCGATCCAGGCAGCCTTGCTCACGGTCGAGAAATCAACCTGGCCCTGGATAATCGCAGCCACGTAGCCGATCAGCACACCGATGAGAATCGACAGGCGGCCCAGGATGCCCTTGAAGAGAACAGTCACGAGGCAGATCGACACGATCGTCACGACAGCAGTGATCGGGCCTTCCTTCACCCAGTTCCATGCGGCGGGAGCCAGGTTCAGGCCGATGAGAGCCACGATCGCGCCCGTCACCACGGGCGGCATGACCGCGTCAATCCAGCGCACGCCCGCGAAATGGACGATCAGGCCGACGAACGCAAGCGTCGCACCCGTCGCAATGATGCCGCCGAGCGCGTAGGAGGACCCCATGGACGCCGACACCGCGGTAATCGGGGCGATCAGAGCGAACGAGGAACCCAGGTACGAGGGCAGGCGACCCGCCGTGATCAGGAAGAACAGCAGCGTGCCGATCGCCGTGAAAAAAAGCGTTGTTGACGGGGGGAAACCCGTCAACAACGGAACAAGGAACGTCGCACCAAACATTGCGACCACGTGCTGGGCGCCAATGCCGATAGTGCGCGGCCACGACAGCCGCTCGCCCGGGAGGACGACGTCGCCAGGATTAATGGATGTGCCGTTACCGTGAAGCTTCCAACGGAACAGCGAGGTCTTCGTTTCGCTCATAAGCGTACAAATCCGATCAGTTGATGGGCGGGATGGCCGTACCGGTCGGAACAACAGGGTAGCGCGTTCCTCCTTCGTCCCGCGGCATTTGATACCGAAAAACCCAGTCCGCGAGCAAAGTGTGGTGGACGCCCCTTTCGATATGGGATAGTGGACGCATGAGCGCACAGGCACCCCACC
>CATWCG010000063.1:0-8526 GCA_958349165.1 uncultured Actinomyces sp.
CCTCGATGGTGGTGCTCATGAGTGCTCCAGGTGGGTGAGAATGTCGGTGACGACGCCGTCGGCTGGGCCCGGACCGCTGGGAACGGTCAGCGTGGCGACGGCGCGGTAGTGGGGCTCGCGTGCCTCGCGCAGGCGCCGCAGCGCCCCGTCGGGATCCGTCGCGAGCAAAGGACGATGGGTCTTGGACGCGGTCCGGCGCACGAGCTCCTCGTGGGGAGCGTCGATGTAGACGACGGTGTGGCCAGCGAGCAGGTCGCGCACGGCCTGCGTGGCCGCCGCTCCCCCACCCAGAGACACGACCGCGCGGCGCGTGAGCGCGCAAGCGACCGCGTCGGTTTCCATGACGCGGAAGGCGGCCTCACCATCGACGGCGAAAATGTCGGCGATCGGTCGCCCCTGGCGCTCTTCGACGAGATCGTCGGTGTCCACGTGGTCCACGCCGAGGCGGGAGGCCAGCAGGCGACCGACCTTCGACTTACCGGCGCCGGGCAGGCCGACGAGCACGATAGGCAGGGGCACGCTCATGCGCGCTCCCCCACGGCCTCCAGGTAGGCGGCCAGATTGCGGCGCATCTCGCCCACCGAACGCCCGCCCGCGTGATCAAAGAGCGCGTCGGCCAGCACCAGGGCCACCTCGGCCTCGGCGATGACTGCGCCAGGGACGACCTGGCAGGTGTCGGAGCGCTGGTGCAGGCCCACCGCCTCCTCACCGGTCGCCAGGTCCACGCTGCGCAGGGCGCGCGGGACGGTCGAGATCGGCTTGAAGCCGGCGCGCGCGACGACGGGAGCACCGTTGGAGGTGCCGCCCTCAATGCCGCCCGCGTGGTTGGACGTGCGCGTCAGATGCCCGTCCTTCCCGCGCACGATCTCGTCGTGCGCAGCGGAACCGAGCAGGGCGGCCTGGGCGAACCCATCGCCGATCTCGACGCCCTTGACGGACTGGATGGACATGAGGGCGCCCGCCAGGCGGGCATCCAGGCGTTCTCGCGCGCTCACGTGCGTTCCCAGGCCCACCGGCACGTCGTAGGCGATGACCTCGACGACGCCGCCGATGGTGTCCCCCGCGTGCTTCGCCTCGTCCACGGCGGCCTCGAAGCGCGCGTTGTCGGCCGGGTCGAGCGTGCGCATGGACGCGGCGCACAGGGCTTCCTCGTCGGCGGGTGTGGGCACGGCCTGCGACGTGGCACGCTGGGCGCCCACGGCCACGACGTGAGAGACGAGGCGAACGCCGGCCACCTGGTCGAGGAGCGCCTCAGCCAGCGCGCCGAGGGCGACGCGCGCGGCGGTCTCGCGGGCGGAGGCGCGCTCAAGGACGGGGCGAGCCTCGGGCAGATCGTAGGAGAGCATGCCGGGCAGGTCGGCGTGACCCGGGCGAGGCCTCGTCAACGGGCGGTTACGCGCGATCTCACGCTCGTCGCCTGTACCGGCATCAATGAGAAGAGCCGAGGGATCCACGGGGTCCGCGCTCATGACGGTCTCCCACTTGGGCCACTCGGAGTTACCGATGCGCAGGGCGATCGGGGCGCCCGTCGTCACGCCGTGGCGAACGCCCGCAAGAATCGAGACGTCGTCGGCCTCAAACTTCTGGCGCGCGCCGCGACCGTAGCCGAGCCGACGTCGAGCCAGGGCGCGTCGCAGGTCCTCCGTGGTGATGTGCAGGCCCGAGGGCATGCCCTCGATCGTGGCAAGAAGCGCGGGCCCATGCGATTCTCCGGCGGTCATCCATCTCAGCATGCCTCCCAGTGTCCCACAAGGCCGCCCGCCGATGCCCGCCGTCTCTCACGGGGTGAACGCTCAGGACTGGGAGGATTCGCCGCCGCTCAGGTTCGGTTCGGTTCCGAGAATATCGATGACGATGCACAGCGTGTCGTCGCCGGCAGCCAGGTCCGGCGGGATCGTGATCGCCAGGCGCGACCCGACCTTCTGATCGACCAGCGCTGTCTGGAGACCGCGCATGGCCGTGCTGAGGTTGATGACCTGTGGGACGCCCGTCTCCCATGTGGAGACGCGCACGACGCCATCCGTCCAGCCGAGCACCGTGAACTGGGCGACCACCCGGTCGTTCTCGTGGACCTGCACGCCGTCACCCTTGATGAGGGCCTGTGTCGTCACCCCGTCGGGCACGGTGGCCGAGTGCGTGATGATCGGGCCCTCCGGGCTCATTTCGACGCTGAGGGGGCCGACCGTTGCGTCCACCGATGTCCCCATCGCGATCGAGGGCAGGATGTCGATGACGTCGACCTCGATGCCGCTGGTGGCTCCCGGCGCGCCGGCGCCCGGCGCGATGGTGCGGAAAGCGACCATGCGCGTGCCCTCCCGCTGGCCCACGACCATACTGGTGAGCTCGTCACCGATCACGTCGCTTCCTACGATGCCCAGGCTCAGCTGCGGGCGTCCCGACTCCGACAGCGTCTGCCCGGTCTCACCATCGAAGGCGGTGATCGCGACCAGCACAGGCGAGCCCTCGGTGATGTCACGTCCGCTGCCCTCGATGAGCGTGGTTGCCTTCGTGCCCGCGACCTCGAGGGGGGCCTTGATCTCGATCGTCGGCGTCGCGCCGACGCGGCCCGAGACGGCGACGCGCTCGAAGAGGGGAAGCGCCGCCGACTGCGGGCTCGGCTCGGCCGTTACCTCCGTCGCGTTCGGTTCGGTCGGGTGGAGAGCCCACCAGGCGATGCCGCCTCCCGCCGCGAGGAGGATCAGGGCGATGAGGACGCGTCCGAGCAGCGAAGCACGCGAGGAACCGCGCGAGCGTTCACCTCTCGCGGCGGCGCGCTGCGAGGAGCCTCTCGTGTGTCGGGCACGCGAGGAGTCGGGGGTCTGCGAAGCTGAGCTCATGCCGGAATCGTAGGAGACGACGCGGCGATCTGCGCGATGAGTCCATCGACGCGCGGGTCCGAGGTGGCCAGTGGGTCCTGCAGGGAGAGCGGAATGACTGAAGAATCGTCGAGGCGCACGTGCACCCAGTCGACGCTGAGGTCGGCGCGAGCTTCTTCCGCCGCCGCGATGATGCGACCGCGTAGGCACGCGCGCGTCGTAGCCGGCGCCACGGTGGTGGCGCGGGCCACCCCCTCGGGCGTCGTGAGGCGTCGCATGAGGCCGGCGCGCTCCATGCGCTCGCGCAGCCCCTGCGCCGTGATGTCCGAATAGGACAGCTCAAGGCGGGCCACTCGCGGGTCGCTCAGGGCAGCGCCGGTGCGCGCGCAGTACGAGTCGAGCAGTGAGCGCTTGATGGCGATGTCGAGTTCGGTGTCGACCCCGCTCCAGTCGCCGCTCGCGATCGCGTCGAGGCCTCGGCCCCACAGGTCGACGACGTAGGCGCGCATCGGGTCGAGCTCGGCAACGGGGATGCGCGCGAGGACGCGTTCGCGGATCTCGCGTTGGAGGGCCACGGCGCTCGTCGTGCGGCCCGAGGCCAGCTCGATCGGAGTGGAGCCGGTCAGGTCCGCGTTGATCTCTCGGATCGCTCGCATCGGATCGGCGAGAGAGAGGTCTTCGATCTGGAGCCCGTCTTCGATGGCGTGGATGAGAAGCTCGGTCATGCCGACCTTCAGCGCCGTCGTCGGCTCCGCGACGTTCGTGTCGCCGACGATGACGTGCATGCGCCGGTACGCGCCGGAGTCGGCCAGGGCCTCGTCGCGCGTGTTGATGATGGGGCGCGAGCGGGTGGTGGCCGAGGACACGGCGTCCCACATCTGGTCGGCGCGTTGGGAGAACTGGAGGCGCGGCGTCGCGGCGGCGGCGTTGATCCACCCGTTTCCCACCAGGATTTGGCGTGTCACGAAGAAGGCGACGAGCGCGTCGGCGACCTGGCGGAAGTCGCGCCTCCGATGCAGCAGGTAGTTTTCGTGACAGCCATACGAGTTGCCCTGCGAGTCCAGGTTGTTGCGGAAGAGGTGCAGCGACAGGTCGGTGCCCAGCTCCGCCAACGCCTCGTCGGCCTGGACGGCCAGGTCGGCGAGCATGACGGAGCCCGCGCGGTCCTGCTCCAGGAGATCCTCGAGCCGGTCACACTCGGCGGTGGCGTACTCGGGGTGGGCGCCCACGTCCAGGTAGAGGCGCCCGCCGTTACGCAGGAAAAGGTTGGAGGAACGGCCCTGGTGCAGGAGGGGCTCGAACAGCTGGCGAGCGGCGTGCTCGGCGTCCATCGGCGCCGCCCCGGACGGGGACGCGGCCGTCAGCCCGTACTCCGTTTCGATGCCGAAAACTCTGCGCCTCACGTCACTGGCCGCCCTTCTGGACGAAGCCCTGCACGAAGGCCTCGGCATTCGTCTCGAGGACGGAGTCGATCTCGTCGAGGAGGGAGTCAATCGAGGAGGTACGGGCCTGGACCTGACCCGCCGCCTCGGTGGCGTCGTCGTCGGGCGTGGGGGCGCCGGCAAAAATCTGGTTCGACATGGTGTGTTCTTCTTTCTGTCGTCTAATCAGCGGGTGGACGTGTCGAGGGCGTCGGCGAGCGGGAATCGCACCAGGTCGCCCTGGCCCGGGTCGAAAACGAGCGACGACCAAGAGGCCTTGACCAGGTCCGGGCGGTTGCGCACGGCCCATCCGCGCACGTGGGCGCGCGTGTTGGTCGGTGCCTCGTCGGCGGCCCGTTCGACCTCCTCGTCGGACACGAGGCGGTGCACCATGCCGGCCTGGGCAAGGCGGAACACGAGGCCGTGGCTGGGTCGCAGGTCCGCCCACTGCACGTCGATGGCGGCCAGGCGCGGGTCGTTCCACTCCAGTCCCGCGCGTTCCTTCTGGCGCTTGACCAGCTGGTACTTGCCGACCCACTCGACCTGGGCTGCCACCGAGAAGAGGTCGGCGCGCATGCGGTCGAGGACGGACTGCCACAGCGTGAGGATCTCCTGGTCCGCCGCCGTCGGCGTGGTTCCGGTCTCCTTGAAGGTGTCCAGGACGAGGTCGAGGTAGACCTGCTGGAGTTCGGCGGCCGTGTAGGAGCCGCCGGCCGTGCCGATCTTGTAGTCGAGGTTCGGGTGGTGGGAGACGTTCCACGTCTCCTGGACGGGATCGTCCATGACGATGGAGTCCCAGCGCAGGTCGGTGCCCTGCTCGATGGCCCACAGGACCAGGGAGGTCGTGCCGAAACGCAGGAAGGCGGACACGTCGAACATGTTGCCGTCTCCGCCGATCACGTGCAGGCGGCGGAACTGCGCGGGGTTGGCGTGGGGCTCGTCGCGCGTGTTGATGATCGGGCGGTTGAAGGTCGTCTCGAGTCCGACCTCGTTTTCGACGAAGTCCGCGCGCTGAGACATCTGGAAGCCGGGGACCTCGCTCTTTTGCCCGCGTCCGACGCGGCCCGCGCCACAGATGACGGGGCGGGTGACCATGAAGGGGGTCAGGCCGCGCACGATCGTGTCCAGGTCGGTGATGCGTGGCATCTGGTAGTTCTCGTGGGTGCCGTAGGCCGCGCCCTTGCCGTCGGTGTTGTTTTTGACGAGAACGATGGGCTCTTCGCCCAGTGCCTCCAGGCGCTCCATGACGCGCCTGGCGATCACCTCGCCCGCTCGATCCCACAGGAGGGCGTCGTGTGCCCCCAGGGTTTCGGGCGCGGAGTATTCGGGGTGGGCGTGGTCGACGTACAGGCGCGCGCCGTTGGTGAGCACGGCGGTCGTCGCTGCCGGCAGGGCAAGTTCCTCTGGCGTGGGGCGTGCGACGCGCTCGGAGCCGCCGGACGGCGCGAGGTGGTACGGATCGTCCGTGAGGAGCGACGGGTCGACGGCCGCGCGCGACATGCGCATGCCGCGCAGGTCATTGAGCGGATCCTCGCCCGTGTAGTCCCAGCGCACGACGCCCGCCCCCTCGGCCGGAGTCCCAGCGCGCGAGATCTCCCCGTAGGCGGAGACGACGCGGGTGGACAGGGCGATCGGGTTCGCCCAGGCGTCGCCCGGGCGGTAGACGCCGTACTCGGTTTCGGTCCCGATGATGCGTTCGCTGCTCATTTCACCACTCCAATCGGCTTGACGCTGACGATCTCGGGCGCGAGCCCGCTCGTGCGAGCCCAGTCCTCCGGCGAGGACGTCGCTGCCAGCTCCAGCGACTCGTTCATTTCCTCGTGCACGCCGCGCAGCAGGTGACCCATCGTGAGCCCCGCTGCCTCGCCGCTCAGGGCGTCCTTGATCGCGTACTTCTTCGCGCGCTCCACGATCCCCGCGATGAGTGCGCCGGAGACGAGGTCGGCCAGGTAGATGCGCTTGTGTTCGCCGCTCACGAGCGTCGCGAGGAACAAAGCGGTCGTCTCGTCGCGGGTGTACAGCGCGTCCACGGCGCGTTCGATCATCCCCGCCACGGCCTCGTCGAGGCCACCGAAGCGGGCGACTTCGGAGGCGTGGATCGGGACCCGAGGGGTCAGGTACTTGGAGAAGATGTCGAGGGCGCCCGCGCGGTCGGGGCGATCCACCCGGATGCGCACGTCCAGACGCCCGGGGCGCAGGACGGCGGGGTCGATCATGTCCGCGCGGTTGGAGGCGCCGATAATGACGACGTTGTCGAGGGACTCGACGCCGTCCATCTCTGCCAACAGCTGCGGGACGATCATCGTCTCCACGTCGGAGGACACGCCCGTGCCGCGCGTGCGGAACAGCGCCTCCATCTCGTCAAAGAAAATGACGACGGGGGTGTCTCCGGCCGCGAGCGTGCGCGCGCGAGCGAAGATCGCGCGAATCTGCCGCTCGGTCTCGCCCACGAACTTGTTGAGCAGCTCCGGGCCCTTGATCGACAGGAAGAACGTCGAGGCTCCGCCGCGCCGGGACAGGGAGTTTGCGACCGCCTTGGCGATGAGTGTCTTGCCCGACCCGGGCGGGCCGTACAGAAGGATTCCCTTGGGCGGGCGCAGGCCGAACTGACGGTAGAGCTCGGGGTGATTGAAAGGCATCTCGATGGAGTCGCGCACCTGGGCGATCTGCGCGTCGAGGCCTCCGATGTCCCCGTAGGTCACGTCGGGCACCTCGGGGGTGAGGAGCTGCTCGACGTCCTCGCGCACGATGCGTTCGAGCGCGATACCCGAGCGTGCGTCCACGACGAGGGAATCCCCGGGGCGCAGGTTGCCGTGACGCAGCGGCCCGGCGAGCTCCAAGAGAGTCTCCGCGCCGCCCTCGGCGGCGACGAGCACGCGGTCGGGGCCCACGAGCTCCAGGACGGAGACGACCTGCCCGCTGCGCGCGAAGTCGTCCGCGGCGACCGCGATCATCGTGTCGTCCAGGCGTACCCACTGCCCGTAGGACAGGTCGGTGACGTCAAGCTTGGGCGAGACCGCCACGCGCATGCGCTTGCCGCCCGTCACGACCTCGATCTGGCGCGCGGCTGGGAAGGCTCGCACGAAGGTCGCGAGCGTCTGCGGCGGGCGCGACACGTCAGCCAACTCGCCCTGAAGGCGGATCAGCTCCGTGCGGGCGGCCGTCAGAGCGCTCGTGAGGCGGCCGTTCTTCTCTTCCAGCGAGACGACGCGCCGTTCGAGCGAGAGGCGCTGGTCGGCGTCATTCATCGGTGTGTGCCTCGCGTCCCTCGCTGGCCCACGTGTCGGCCTGCGCGACGACGTCGCGGCGCACCTTACGGACCTTCTTCTCAGAGTTCACGCGCTGGCCGACTTTCTCAAGGGACCAGTCCGCCTCGTCGTCCCAGGCACCGCCTTGGCCCTCCGCGGCCTTAGCGGGGCGGGTCGCCCGCTCCTGCGGCGTGACGCCGGGGGCGAGCAGTCGGGTGACGACGAGGAATCCGGTGTGCGCGACCATGCGGTGCTCGGGGCGCACAGCCAGGCCGTCAAGGTGCCACTCGCGGCGCATGTCCTCCCACGCGATGGGATCGGTGAAGCGCTGCGAGGAGCGCAGGTCCTCGACGAGGCGCGACATCTGGGTCACCGTCGCCACGTAGCAGACGAGCACGCCGCCGGGAATGAGCGCGTGCGTGATCGCCTCGATGTTCTCCCAGGGGGCCAGCATGTCGAGAACCACGCGGTCCACGCTGCCCTGCTCGGCGGACCACAGCACCGCGTCGACGTCGCCGACGCGCAGGTCCCACGCGGGGTGGCGGCGTCCGAACCACAGGTCCACGTTCGCCGCGGCGATGTCGGCAAAGTCTTGGCGACGCTCCACGGAGATCAGGTGCCCCTGCGGGCCGACGGCGTCCAGGAGCGCCATTGACAGGGCACCCGACCCGGCCCCGGCCTCGACGACCGTGGCGCCCGGGAAGATGTCGCCCATGTGGGTGATGACGCCGGCATCCTTGGGGTAGACGACGGCGGCTCCGCGGGGCATCGACATGACGTAGTCGACCTGGAGGGGGCGCAGGATCTGGAACTGACGGCCCTCGTCGGTGATGATGACCTGGCCGTCGGGGCGGCCGATGACGTCGTCGTGGTTGAATCCGCCGCGGTTGGACTGGAAGCGTCCGCCACGGACCAGGATGACCTGGTGGAAGCGCCCCTTCGGGTCGCGGACCTGGACGCGGTCGCCCTCGGTCAGGGGGCCTCGGCGGGTGGGTTGGCCAAAGTCAGTGGCCGTTTCGGAATTATTACGTTGAATAGTCA
>CATWCG010000064.1:0-8517 GCA_958349165.1 uncultured Actinomyces sp.
GTAGGATCCCGCCCCGTATGACGAGCAGCCCCGTATCGCGAGCCGCCCCGTATCACAAGCCCGCCTCACGCATGGGGGCTCCTCGCGCACTGTCGCGCTTCGCGCGCAGGCCTCACAGGTGCCCGCGTTGAGCACGAGCCGCGCTCACTGCTGCGGAGGCTTCGGGATGGAGGCGTCGCGCACGCCCTCCTCAACAGCCTCGGAGATGGTGGGGGAGACGACCTTGGCACCTACGAGCGCGGTGAACATCTGCTGCAGGTCCAGGCCCAGCGAATCGCCCAGGCCCGCATTGATCTGGCTGATCGACTTCGTGATGTCGCCGACCATCTGGGCGTTGTTGCCCTCGCCGTACATGGTGATGGTGTCGACCTTGGACAGCGGCTCGGCCACGGCGCGCGCCACCTCGGGCAGCGCACGGAAGTACATCTCCAGGACGGCCGCCTGGTTCATCTTCGTCATGGCCTCGGCCTTCTTTTCGAGGCCCTCGGCCTCGGCCGTCAGCTTCGCGCCGATCGCGGAGGCCTCGGCGCGGCCTCGAGCCTCGATACCCTGCGCCTCGGCGAGCATGGCCTGCTTGTCGGCCTCGGCCTTCTTCGTGCGCTCGAAGGCCTCGGCCTCGGCCTGACGCTGACGCGCGTACAGGGCCGCGTCGGCCTTCTTCTCGGCGGCGTAGCGGTCGGCGTCGGCCTTCGCGTTCACCTCGGCCTGCAGGGCCTGCTTGGTGACGACGACTTCCTTCTCCTTGATGACCGCCTGCTGCTCCTGCTTGACGATGTCGGCCTGCGCGGTCTCGCGCTCGATGTCGCGGCGCTGAATCTGCGACTGAATCTCGTAGGCGGCGTCTGCCTTCGCCTTCTCGGTGTCGGCCTCGACCTTCAGGGCGGCCTGGCGCTTGGCGAGGTCCGTCTGCTTCTGGGCGATCTCCAGCTGGGAGGCGACCTGCGCGTCGTTGGCTTCCTTCTGGGCGACGGCGGTCGCCTGCGCGACCTCCTTCTGCGCGTTCGCCTTGGCGATGGCCGCGGTCTTGCGGATCTGCTCGGTGTTGTCGATACCGAGGTTGTCGATGACGCCGTTCTGGTCGGTCACGTTCTGGATGTTGAAGGCGACGATCTCGAGACCCATCTCCTCCAGGTCCTGCTTCGCGTTCTCCTGAACGCGCTCGGAGAAGGCCGCGCGGTCGGTGATGATGTCGGTCAGTCGCATCTGGCCGATGATGGCGCGCAGGTGGCCCTCCAGGGTGTCGCGCACCTCCTCGGAGATTTCGGAGGTCGTCTTGTAGAGGAAGTTACGAGTCGCCGCGCGGAACAGCGTCTGGTCTTCGGTCGCGATACGGACCTTGACGGCCGCGTCGACGCGCACGTTGATGTAGTCGTTCGTGGGGACGAAATCCGTGGTCTGGGCGTCTACGGAAATCATCGAGGCGGTCATCGTGTCCACGCGCTCCAACAGGGGGACCTTCCAACCCGTCTTACCGTGGAGCACGCGCTGGCCTCGGGGACCGGAGATCACCTTAATCTCGCCCGGCGACGCGGAGACGAAGCTCGCCCACAGAAACAGGACGACAAAGACAGTGGCAGCGACGGCGATGGCTGCGATGCTGAGGAGAGGCATGATAGCTGCTTTCAGGTGAGGGGTGCGGCTCCCCTTGCGTCCGTGGAGCCGCGTAACTGGTCAGGATAGCAGGCTATGTTGCGGGTCTCAACCAGGTTGTTATCTGTCCGGACACCAGAGGCACGGCTGGCGTGGATATCGTTGCGCGGCGGGCTGTGCGCCCTTGAAACGAAGGGATTGCGGGCCGTATCATGGAGTATCTGCGCAATGGTCCGCAGCGTTGATCGCCCAACGAGGGGCGTCCTGAGAGAGGCGGAAGCGTCATGAAAAAAGCCCTGATAGTCGTGAGCTGCCTGCTCGTCGCAGTGCTCGCGTTTCTCGTCGCCTACGATATGGTGACCTGGCGTGACGGGCTCAGCGAGAAGCCGGTCCTGTATCTGTATCCGCAGGAGGAGCGGCAACTGACGGTGACGCTCGATCTGGAGGGCAGTCTCGACACCGTGTACCCGGCCCCGGACGACCAACGCGCGACCGATCGAGGGACCCAGGCCTCGTGGACGGTGACGGCCTCGCCCGACGGCACGCTGACCGACGCGAGTGGCCGCACCTACCCCTCCCTGTTCTGGGATGGGCCGGTGAGGCAGGAATCGCCGCAGCAGGGATTCGTGGTCGCGCGCGAGGACGCGGTGCCCTTCCTGGAAGAGAAGCTGGCGCTGCTCGGCCTCAGCGACCGGGAGTCCGCTGACTTCATCACGTACTGGGCGCCGCGCATCCGCGCCTACGAGTACACGTTCGTCTCCTTCGACGCGAGCGCGTATACGCAGCGCGCCTCCTACAGCTTCACGGACGAGGCCGGGGCGACGGTCACGCCGGACACGTTCATCAGGGTGTTCATGACGATTCGCGAGGCCGATGCGAACACCGTCGTCCAACCGCAGACCCTCGAGCCGTCACCGACGCGCAGCGGCTTCACGGTCGTCGAATGGGGCGGCACGGAGCAACAAAAGTCTCATCGCTGACCGCTCGGGCGAGCGAAAAAGCGACCCGCGCGACACAATGGAATCATAGAGTGGTGAGACGACGTCACCACGGACAGGAAGGTAGTGACATGGCCCAGGATTGGACCCGCAGTGAAGGCATGATTATCGGCCACGATCTGGACCCCAGCGTGGTTGCCGGGGAGCTGAAAGAGCGTGCGATCCTCGCCCAGCTCGAGTGGTTCCCCTCCTCGCCCCAGCTGCTCGGCCTCAACGTCGCGGTCGCAGACGACCGCGTCGCCACCGTTCCCGCGGGCTCCACTGAGGTCGTCCCGGGCCCCACCCCCGCCGAGCTGGCCGACGAGCTCGCCATCCTCTTCGAGGCCGAGGTACGCATCGGTAACGCGACGGCCGACCATCTGCCCGAGGGCGACTCGCCGCTCGGCAAGGTCTGGCCCTCCGAGGACGAAGAGTCCGAGGTTGCGGAGCCGACCCCGACCCGCATCGTCGAGATCGGACGCACCCCCGCCTCGTCGGTGCCGCTCCTGGCGGCCCTGGAGGGCGTGGACCTGGGTGACCTGGAGCTCGCCGACGACCACCGCGCACTCCTCGCGGAGCTGCCCGCCGAAAAGGAAGGCTGGAACTTCGGCGACCTGCCCCTCGTCACCCTGTCCGTCACGGACGGCGAATTCCAGGTGTTCCTGGTGACCGACGACCACCTCGAACACATCGTGTCCCACAACTGGGGCATGGACGCCGCGATCGTCCCCGGCGGCCACGACAAGGCGCTGAACCTGCCCGGCGAGGTCATCGACCTGGTCGGCGACCGCCTCGACCTCCAGGCCATCGCCCAGGCCGTGCCCGGCGCCGACGCGGACGCCCTGTGGGCCTCCGTGGCGACCACGGGCGAAGAATCCGTGTGGAAGGTCGTGCGCGCACTCGGGCTGCCCGGCTCCGTCGCCGGCTTCCTCCTGGGGACCACAGATCTTGAGGACGTCGAGGGCGTCACCGTGCACCTCGCGCGCGGCATCTCCAACGCGATTGGCCGCAGCGTCGACATCATGATGGGGCAGCCGCAGTCGATGGTTAAGCCCCTGTGGAACTCCTACGAGTCCGTCGCCGTCGAACGCCCCTGGATCATCCATGCGGCCGTCGCCGCCGAGGCCATCGTCGGCGTCGGCATGCTCGTCGCCGCCGTGCGCGCGACCCCGCCGCGCTCGGGCTGGATGCGTGTCGCGGGCATCGTCGGCGGCCTCATGGTGGTCGACTCCATCGCGGAGCTCTCGCTGGCCAAGCACGTGTCGAAGCGTTTCGCGCGCCGCGCCGGCGAGGCGTAACGAGCCGCCGACGCCCCACAGTGTGAAACGGCCGGGATCGCGTGAGCGATCCCGGCCGTCGTTTCGTTTCCGGCGGGCGAGCGCGGCCGCGCCCTGCCGCCCTTAGCGGGCCAAGGCCTCGTCGGGGAAATCCTGCGGGCGATCCGTGAAGATGCCCGTGACGCCCCACGAGGCAAGCTCGCGGGCCTGCTCCACGTCGTTGACGGTCCACACGTTGACCTCGAAGCCGGCGTCGCGCATGGCGCGCACATCGGACTCGGTGAGACCCTCAACGCCAGGGTGGATCGCCGCGGCGCCCAGGGCGGCCGCGCCCTCACGCCACTCCTCGGACGCGCGCTCAATGAGCCAGCCGAGCGCAACCGACGGGCAGGCCTCGTGGAAGGCACGCAGCAGGTCGTGGTCGAAGGAGGATACGAGGAGGCGCGAAGGGACCTTCTCCCCGGCGAGCGTGACGGCGAGGGCCTCGATGAGGCGTTCGCGCAGGCGGTCGCCGCCCGCGCACGGCTTGATCTCCAGGTTCGCGCCCATCTGCTGCGCGTGCGCGAACGCGAGGGCGTCCGCGGCCTCGGGAATACGCTCGAAACGGTACGTGTCGGAGAACCAACGGCCCGCGTCCAGGCGACGAACATCGGAGAAACCCAGCTGATAGTAGGAGCCCGAACCCGTCGTCGTGCGGTCCAAGGTGTCGTCGTGAATGACGATCAGGGAGCCGTCGCCGATGATGTCCACGTCGAACTCAAACCACCGGGCGCCCACCTCCATGGCCTTGGAAAACGCGGCGATCGTGTTCTCCGGCGCCAGCGAGGACGCGCCGCGGTGGGCGATAATACGGGGGAAATCGGACATGATGGCTCCTAGCGTGCGAGGGGCGAGTATCGGTACCCCTTCACCATAGGTCGGGGTGCGACGCCGCGCTGAACGTGGAGGAACGCTCCGACGCGGGTTCGAGCAGGACGGCCTCGTCGCGTTTCGACTGCAAGATGTTGGTGATGTATGAGGCGAGGGCCTCCTCGCGCGGGATGTCGTGGCCGGCCTGCTGGGCCATGTACCAGCGGTGCTCGAGGTACTCGTGGTACAGCTGTGCGGGCTCCAGTTTGCCCGCCAGCTCGCGGGGAATCGCGCGGACGATGGGGGCGAAGACGTCGGTGAGCCAGTCGTGGGCGGCCTCCTCCAGGGGAACGTCCTGCATGTCGTGGGTGGCGCGCCACGCGTCGATGTCGCCGAGGAGGCGGCGGGCCTGATGCTCGCCGACGTCCATGCCCGTCAGGCGCATGAACTTGCGGTTGTGGTGTCCCGCGTCGACCACCTTCGGCTGAATGACCAGGTGCTCACCGGTGTCGTCCGAGGCCATGCGCAGCTCGGCCACGTCGAAACCGAGCTCGTTGAGGCGCCGGATGCGCTCACTGACGAGGTATTGGCGCTGCTGGTTCGGCAGGGATTCCTCCGCGGTGACTTCGTTCCAGAGGAGGTCGTACTGTGTGCGGATGCGGTCGCCCACGTCGATGGGGTCGGATTCGAGCGGGAAATAGCCGCCGGCCTGGAGGTCCATGAGCTCGCCGATAATGTTCGTGCGCGCCAGGTCCACGTCGTATTCGCGCTGGCCGGGGGTCAGCTTGGGATGCAGCTCCCCGGTTTCGGCGTCCACGAGGTAGGCGGCGAACTCGCCGGCGTCGCGGCGAAACAGCGTGTTCGACAGGGACACGTCACCCCAGTAGAAGCCGATGAGGTGCAGGCGCACGAGCAGCAGCGCGAGCGCGTCGATGAGGCGACTCGCCGTGTCCTCGCGCATCGAGAGGGAGAAGAGCGCGCGGTAGGGGAGGGAGAACTGCAGGTGCTCGGTGATGAGCACCGCGTTGAGCTCCTCGCCGTCCGCTCCGACGCGGCCCGTGATGACCGCGACCGGGTCGACGGAGGGCGCGTCGAGGCGCGAGAGTGCGCGCAGCGTGTCGTACTCGTGGTGGGCCACCGTCTCGCCGATCTCCTTGACCGCCAGGACGCGCCCCGACAGGTTCACGAAGCGCACGACGTGGCGGGAAATGCCGCGCGGCAGGGCGGCGAGCAGCGACGACGGCCACTCCTCCAGAGGGATGTCCCAGGGGAGGTCGAGGAGCGCGGGCTCGGCCGCGGCCGCCGTGATATCTAAAGCCATGGCCTCATTGTCTCATCTCTGAGGGCTCTCGCCTAACCCGACAGTAGGTCACGCGCGCTTCGCGGCGTACAACACGCCCGTGCATCGGCGCGCCCACGAACGAGCCCCAGCCTCGTTCGGGAGATGAACGAACGAGGCCGGGGCTGCTAGGGGGTGAGCGCTAGGCGCGCGTCACTCGGGCAGGCGAACGCCCGTGGAGGCCGAGAAGTTGTGCTGCTGGCCTTCGCGGATGCGCACGTACAGGACGCCGCCGCGGCCGGGGGCGGTGCGCGGGGGAACGCGCACGATCAGCTGCTTGGAGGTGCCTTCGGCGCCGGAGCCCAGGCCCTCGCCGTTCTCGTCGCCGACCAGGTGGCCGTACACGTAGGCGTCCGAGCCGAGCTCCTCGACGAAGTCGACCTCGACGGGGATGGTGTCTTCGACGCTCTCGTCAACGAGGTCCAGGCCCTCCGGGCGGAAACCGATCTTGATCTTTCCGCCGTCCTCGGGGACCAGCGCGTCGCGGGTGGCGGCCGACAGGCGCACGCGGGCCGGGCCGATCTTCGCCCACTCGCCGTCCACCGTGAAGGTGCCCAGGTTCATGGCGGGGGAGCCGATGAAGCCGGCGACGAACTCGTTGGCGGGACGCTCGTACATCTCCTGCGGGGTGCCGCACTGCTGGAGGATGCCGCCGGCCAGGACCGCGATGCGGTCGCCCATCGTCAGGGCCTCGGTCTGGTCGTGCGTGACGTAGACGGTCGTGACGCCGAGCTCGCGCTGCAGGGAAGCGATCTGGGTGCGGGTCTGGACGCGCAGCTTGGCGTCCAGGTTGGACAGCGGCTCGTCCATGAGGAAGACCTGGGGCTTACGGACGATCGCGCGGCCCATGGCGACGCGCTGACGCTGACCGCCGGACAGAGCCTTGGGCTTGCGGTCCAGGTAGGGCTCCAGGTCGAGGATCCTGGCCGCCTCTTCGACGCGCTTGTTGATCTTCTCCTTCGACACGCCCGCGATCTTCAGGGCGAAGCCCATGTTTTCGCGCACCGACATGTGCGGGTAGAGGGCGTAGTTCTGGAAGACCATAGCGATGTCGCGGTTCTTCGGGGGAACGTTGGTGACGTCCTTATCGCCGATGAGGATGCGACCACCGTTGACGTCCTCCAGGCCCGCGAGCATGCGCAGGGAGGTGGACTTGCCGCAGCCGGAGGGGCCGACCAGGACGAGGAATTCGCCGTCGGCGATGTCGAGGCACAGCTGGTCGACGGCGGGCTTGTCGGAGCCCGGGTAGACGCGAGTCGCGTGATCGAAGGTAACGGTTGCCATGTTCAATTCCTTCCCACCGGCAGGTACGTGCCGGACGATCCGTTGTGGGGCGACCGTGGGGCGTCTTCGCCCACGGAGTGCGAACGCGGATCGTTCCGCGCGCGCGACTAGAGCCGAAATTACCACGGTCGACCGTGCATGTACAGTCCGTGTCGGATCGTGGATCGGGAGGGGAACGAGCGGGTGTGGTGCTCGCCTCGTTTTCCTTCGCGAGGCCGGGGTTGCCCGCGCGGGCGGACACAGATGAGGGAGGGTACCGCTACTCTGGTGGCGTGGAAGAAGGCGAGGAACTGGGCGGCTACAGGCTCATCCGCCGGCTCGGAACGGGCGGCGCGGGCACGGTGTGGCTCGCCGAAGATGGGGGCGGCACGCGCGTCGCCCTCAAAGCCATGCACCCCGCGATGGCGGCCTCCGAGGAATCGCGCGCCCGCCTCGAGCGAGAGACCCGCACCGTGAACTCGGTGCGATCCCCCTTCGTCGCCCACATCGTCGACGCGGAGACGGAGGCGAGCCAGCCCTTCGTCGTCTCCGAATATGTGGATGGGCCCACCCTCGCGGAGATCCTCGTGTCCGGCCCGATCCCGCTGCGCGGCGTCGCCGCCATGTCCTACCACCTGGCCTCGACGATCGCTGCCGTTCATCACGCCGACATCATCCACCGCGACATCAAGCCCTCCAACATCATCTGTTCTCCGCGCGGGCCCGTCCTCATCGACTTCGGCATCGCGATGGCCGTGGAGGACCAGCACCTGACGCGCACCGGCCTCGTCTCCGGCACGGCCGGATACACCGCGCCCGAGCTCCTTCAGGGCGGCCACGCCACCAAAGAATCCGACTGGTGGGCCTGGTGTGCGACGCTCCTGTCGTGCGCGACCGGACGCCCGCCCTTCGGCAAGGGCGACGTGACCGCGACCATGCTGCGCGTCATCGAGGGTGATCCCGATCTGGCCGGGCTGCACCCGATGGTCGCCGACGCACTCGCGGGGGGATTGGCCCCCGACCCCGACGATCGTCCCTCGCCCTCCCTGATCGTCGCCGACCTCATGAGCGCCGTCGGCTGGGCTCCCGGCGAACTCGACTATGTGACCGTCAACTGGGCTCAGCTCCTTGACACGGGCGTGCGTACCCAGTCCATCAACTCCGACCCGCAGGCGGTCGCCGCCCGCGCACGGCTTGATCTCCAGGTTCGCGCCCATCTGCT
>CATWCG010000065.1:0-8465 GCA_958349165.1 uncultured Actinomyces sp.
CCATCGATGAGGTCACGGAGCGTATCTTCGCGATCCTGGACTCGGTGGCGAAGTAAGCGATGCCCCACATCGAGCTCAAGTCCGTCGAGCAGCTGCGCTGGATGCGCGAGGCCGGACTGGTTGTCGCCTCCATCCACGAGGCGCTGCGCGCTGCCGTTCGTCCCGGTATCACGACGCGCGAGCTGGACGAGGTGAGCGCCCAGGCCATCGCCGACGGCGGTGCCACGTCGAATTTCCTCGGCTACTACGGCTACCCGGCGACGGTGTGCATCTCCGTCAACGACGTCATCGTCCACGGTATCCCCGGCGACTACGAGCTGGCCGCGGGTGACATCGTCTCCTTCGACTGCGGCGCCTTCGTCGAACGTGGCGGCAAGCAGTGGCACGGCGACGCGGCGTTTAGCGTGATCGTCGGCGAGCCCTTCATTGAGGACGCCGACTTCGCCGCCGGCACCCGCGCGTCGGGTGCGATCGCCGGCGTCGACGAGACGACGCTGCGCGAGCGCCGCGAGCTCGACGCGGTGACACGCGAATCGTTGTGGGCCGCCCTCGCCGGCCTCGCGACCGGCAAGCGCATCAGCGCCGTCGGCAAGGCGGTCGAGACTGTCGTCGCGGAGAACGCCCTCATCAACGGCTGGGAAGCCGGCATCGTCGAGGAATTCGTGGGCCACGGCATCGGCACTAGGATGCACATGCCTCCTGACGTTCTGAACTACAACGTGCGTGGCATTCAGGCGCGCCTCAAGCCCGGCATGGTGTTGGCGGTCGAGCCGATGCTGACCCGCGGAGACATCGCGTCGAGCACGGATGCCGACGAGTGGACGGTGCGCACGATCGACGGCCGCGACGCCGCCCACTGGGAGCATTCGATCGCGATCATGGAGGATGGCGTCAGCGTGCTGACCGCGCGCGATGGGGGAGTGGCAGGCCTGGCGCCCTACGGCGTGACGCCTGTGTCGCTCGACTGAGACCACGGACGCATTCGGACCCGGTACTCGAGGGAGTGCCGGGCCCGAACCTTCCATCGACGAGGTCGTGGCTGGGGTGCCTGTGTCCCGGGCGCCGCCGGCCTGATCGCTGTGTCGTCGGTGTTCCGGTTGGCGGTGTTCCGGATGGCTGGGTTGCCGGTGTTCCGGGCGCTGTCGGCCTGCTGGCTGTGTCACCGGTGTTCTGGGTGGCTGGGTTGGCGGTGTTCCTGCTGACTGCGTCACCGGTGTTCCGGTTGCCGCTGGGCCCGCTCGCCATCCGCGCCGCGAGCGTCGCTCGGCGCGTCGGCTCGAAGCCCGGCCAGGCCGCGGCCCCGTCGGCGCTCTCCTCACTGGTGGCGCGTGGTCTGTGGTGAGCGGCCAGGCCTGGCAGCCCCGCCGGTGTCTTTCACGATGGTGGCGCGTGGTGGGTTGCCTGGCCAGTGCCTACGTTCCCTGCAATCCCCTCTGCCTGGGCTTATCTGGATAGGTTGTGGCCACGTGGATAGGTTATGCACATCCGGATAGGTTATTAAGCTATCCGGATGTTCGTTACCTATCCGGATGTTGTTTACCTATCCGGATGTGCGTTGGTGGCCGGGACAGCAGCTTCTGACGCGGCCGGAATCGCGGCTGCCTGCACGTTGCAGCAGACTTACCCGCGACACGGTCTCTTACCTGGGTGTGTGCCGCGTTGAGTCTTGTTGCTCAGTGGTGTGACATCACTGAGGTGGGTATTACGCCAGTTCGGAGGTGGCGTCATGCTCCCTGACCGGAGTAGCACGTCTGGTCTAGTCTTGTGTCGGGTATGGGAGCGGTCATGCGCATGGTTTTCAGGAAATCTCGCATGCAATTCCCCTGTGACTACTTCAAAACTTGAAATCGCAGCGTTGGAATTTCAACGTTTTCTGGCTTTGTTGAAGTTTGAATCAATCGAATTGCATGCGACTTTTCTGGGAGACTGAGCCTCGCCACTCGTCAGGCCCTCCCTGATGGCGCGTGGTGCTGGTCTGGTCCATCATGGCCGCAGCCCTCGTGTCCCTCAATCGCTGGGCCCCGATCAATTTCGCACGTAATTCCCCCGCGACTATTTCAAACGTTGAATTCGCAGCGTTGGAATTGCAACGTTTTGAGGCGTAGTCGAAAAGTGACCGTGGGGAATTACGTGCGAGGATTGAACGTTCGGCGGCGCGTGTGCAAAGTGTGACGCATTAAACGTGAGCGAACCGACAGGCATCCCGGCTACCGCGCGGGGGTGCCCATGCCGTAGAGTAGTTCCTTGGGCGTATCTGCATGTCATCACGGCTGCGTTGCGCCTAGCGGCATCCGCCGCAACCTATCCGAGACATGTAGAGGATAAACGGAGGATATGGCGAAGAAAGACGGCGTCATTGAGATGGAAGGCACGGTCGTTGAGGCCTTGCCTAACGCGATGTTCCGTGTGGAACTCAAGAATGGCCACGTGGTTCTCGGCCATATTGCGGGAAAGATGCGTCAGCACTACATCCGCATCCTGCCCGAGGATCGAGTTGTCGTCGAGCTGAGCCCCTACGACCTCTCCCGAGGCCGTATCGTCTACCGCTACAAGTGACCCGACACAAACTGCCCGACGGGCAGTGGAGGTAACAACCATGAAGGTCAAGCCGAGTGTCAAGAAGATCTGTGACAAGTGCAAGGTGATTCGTCGCCACGGCAACGTCATGGTCATCTGCGACAACCCCAGGCACAAGCAGCGCCAGGGCTGAAGCCCGCTGCGACCCGCGGGGCATCACGCCCCACAGCATCACTCTAAGCGCCCGCCCGTGGGCGACCCTCGGTTCGGAGGCCGGGGCCGGGCTGCTCGCCCGGACTGAGCGATGACGACCTCCGATGAACAACTGGAGCAACATCACCATGGCACGTATTGCCGGCGTCGACCTCCCCCGCGAAAAGCGGCTCGAGATCGCGCTCACATACATCTACGGAGTCGGCCGCACCCGCGCGGCAGAGACCCTCGCCGCCACCGGCGTCAGCCCGGATACTCGCGTCAAGGACGCGACGGAAGAGGAACTCGTCAAGCTTCGTGACTACATTGAGGCAAACTTCAAGGTTGAGGGTGACCTCCGCCGTGAGGTTCAGGCCGACATTCGTCGCAAGATCGAAATCGGTTCGTACCAGGGCCTTCGCCACCGTCGTGGCCTGCCGGTCCACGGTCAGCGCACCAAGACCAACGCGCGTACCCGCAAGGGCCCCAAGCGCACCGTTGCAGGCAAGAAGAAGGCCAAGTAAGGCCTAGGAGCGCTCATCCCCTCGGGATGGCAATCCGCGACAAGAAGGAACTGAACCAGAAATGGCAGCAGCAAAGACCTCGCGCTCGGGCGGTGCCCGCAAGCCGCGTCGCAAGATTTCGAAGAACGTCACCAACGGCCACGCCTACATTAAGTCGACGTTCAACAACACCATCGTTTCCCTCACGGACCCCACGGGCGCGGTTGTCGCCTGGGCGTCCTCCGGCCAGGTTGGCTTCAAGGGCTCGCGTAAGTCCACCCCCTTCGCCGCGCAGCTCGCGGCCGAGGCTGCGGCTCGTCGCGCCCAGGAGCACGGCATGAAGAAGGTTGACGTCTTCGTCAAGGGTCCCGGCTCCGGCCGCGAGACCGCGATCCGCTCCCTGCAGGCCGCCGGCCTGGAGATCGGCTCGATCCAGGACGTCACGCCTCAGGCCTTCAACGGCACCCGCCCGCCGAAGCGCCGCCGCGGCTGACTTGTGGACGGGAGGGCCCTGCCCTCCCCACGTCTGGACCTCACGGTTCACACTCCCTTAGCCTGCTTCAGCAGGTTCCCATATCCGGTGTCATATAGCGGGCACCGGTCAGAAAGGAATAGACGTGCTCATTGCAGAGCGACCCATCCTGACCGAAGAAAAGGTCAGCGACCTGCGCTCCCGTTTCACCCTGGAGCCCCTCGAGCCCGGGTTCGGCTACACGCTGGGTAACTCCCTGCGTCGTACCCTCCTGTCCTCGATCCCGGGTGCAGCGGTGACGTCCATCCGCATCGATGGCGTCCCCCACGAGTTCCGCACGATCGAAGGTGTGAAGGAAGATGTCGCTGAGATCATCCTGAACATCAAGCAGATCGTCCTGTCCAGCGAGAATGACGAGCCTGTCGTCATGTACCTGCGCAAGGCTGGCCCCGGTGAGGTTCTCGCCGGCGACATCACGCCTCCCGCCGGTGTCGAGATCCACAACCCCGATCTGCGCCTCGCCACTCTCAACGAGAAGGGCAAGCTGGAGATCGAGCTGACCGTCGAGCGTGGCCGCGGCTACGTGTCGGCCGCTCAGAACAAGGATCCGCAGGCCGAGATTTCCCGCATTCCGATCGACTCGATCTACTCGCCCGTCGTCAAGGTGACCTACAAGGTCGAGGCGACTCGTGTCGAGCAGCGTACCGACTTTGATCGCCTCGTCATCGACGTGGAGACCAAGGCCGCTATTACCCCGCGCGATGCCCTGGCCTCGGCCGGCAAGACGCTCGTGGAGCTGTTCGGCCTCATGCGTGAACTGAACGAGGAAGCGGAAGGCATCGAGGTGGGACCCTCCACCACCGACGCCACCCTCGCGGCCGATCTGGCCCTCCCCATTGAGAACCTGAACCTGCAGTCGCGTTCCTACAACGCCCTGCGTCGCCGCGGCATCCTGACCGTCGGCGAGCTGGTTGCTCACTCGGAGGCCGACCTGCTCGACATCCGCAACTTCGGTACCAAGTCGATCGAAGAGATCAAGGAGTCCCTGGCGGCTCTCGGTATGACGCTGAAGGACTCGGTGATGCCGAGCTTCGGCGACTCGGAGTCCGCTGCGATCTTTTCGGACGACCAGTCCATCTGACCCCGTGCGTCCGATGGACGCATTGAATCCGTAGGAGAAACAAATGCCCACCCCCAAGAAGGGTGCTCGTCTGGGCGGTAGCCCGGCACACCAGAAGCTGATTCTGTCGAACCTGGCGGCTCAGCTCATCGAACACCGCGGCCTCACGACCACGGAGGCGAAGGCCAAGATGCTGCGCCCCTACGTCGAGAAGCTCATCACGAAGGCCAAGCGCGGCGACCAGCACGCCCGTCGCACGGTCCTGAAGAAGATCCCCAACAAGGGCATCGTCGCGATCCTCTTCGAGGAGCTCGTCCCCGCCATGGATTCCGAGCGTGCTGGCGGCTACACCCGCCTCATCCGCGTCGGCAACCGTAAGGGCGACAACGCTCCCCTGATGCGCATCGAGCTCGTCATGGAGAAGGTCGAGAAGAAGGCTGTCGTCAAGGCCGCCGAGAAGACCGCTGAGAAGGCCGCCGAGGCCAAGGCCGTTGCCGCCGAGGCCGAGGAAGCCGCTGAGGCTGCCGCCGAGCGCGCCGAAGAGGCTCGCGAGGACGGCGATCTGGCCAAGGCTAACGAGGCCGAGGAGATCGCCGAGGAGGCCGGCAAGGCTGAAGACGCCGCCGAGCAGGCCGCCGACGAGAAGTGACCCCAGGTCACTGATCGACTCGAGCAGTGGGCCGGACACCCTGACGGGGTGTCCGGCCCTCGCCGTATCCGGTAGCCTGAAGCCATGACACGTGAGATGACGTTGGCGATTGATTGCGGCGGCGGTGGCATCAAAGGGTCCGTCGTGGACGAGCGGGGCACGATGATTGCGCCGCCTCACAGGGTCCCGACTCCGTATCCCCTGCCGCCCGAGCTCCTCGTCGATACGGCCGTCAGCCTCGCCCGCGAGCTCCCAGCGGCGACGCGCGTCACGATGGGGATGCCGGGGATGATCCGCCATGGGGTCGTCATCGCGACCCCGCATTACATCACGCGCGACGGCCCGCGTTCGCGCGTGCTGCCCGAGCTGGTGGAACGCTGGGATCACTTCGACATGGGCAGCGCGATCGAGCAGGCGCTCGGATTGCCCACGAAGGTCCTCAACGACGCCGAGGTCGCCGGCGCGGGCACGATTACGGGCCGCGGCCTCGAAATGATCATCACCCTGGGCACCGGCCTGGGCAACGCGGTGTTCGACGGCGGGCAGCTGGCCCCCCATGTCGAGGTCTCCCAGGGGCCCGTGCGCTGGGGGCTGACGTACGACGACTACATCGGTGAGCACGAGCGCCTGCGCCTCGGAGACGTCCACTGGTCGCGCCGCGTTCGCCGCGTCGTCGACGGCCTGCGGCCCATGTACATGTGGGATCGCCTGTATCTGGGCGGCGGCAACTCGAAGCGCATCACGGCCTCGAACCTGCGCCTCATGGGGGATGACGTGATCGTCGTGCCCAACGATGCGGGCATCATCGGCGGCGTGCGGGCGTGGGAGCTGTGAGCGCTCGCCGCCTGCGCCTGGACCTCGGCTACGACGGCACGGACTTTCGCGGGTGGGCCGCCCAGCCCGGCCTGCGTACAGTCCAGGGCGAGATTGAGGCGGCGCTCGCCATGGCCTCGCGCGAGGAGATCACGACGACGGTCGCCGGGCGCACCGACGCGGGCGTGCACGCGCGCCACCAGGTCTGTCACCTCGACGTCAGCGACGAGGCCTGGGCGCGGCTTGCCCCCAGGGGAGGGGAGAGCGCGGACGCGGCCACGGCCTCGTCCATCGTGCGCAGGCTCAACAAGATCCTCTCGGGGCGCTACGGTGAACGCGCGCGTGGGCGTGACCTGCCGGCCGCGCGCGGCACGTGCGACGTGCGCATCTACTCGGCGGCGGTCGTCGACCCGAGCTTCGACGCGCGGTTCTCCGCGCTTGGGCGCTCCTACGCCTACCGGGTGTCGGACCGTCCCGAGCCGCTGGGGCGCTGGGATCGCCTCTGGGTCGAGGACCCGCTCGACGAGGAGGCCATGAACGAGGCCGGGGCCGCCCTCCTCGGGGAACACGACTTCCTCGGGTTCTGCCGCCCGCGCGAGGGGGCCACGACGATCCGGACGCTGCGTGCCCTGCGCGCCGAGCGCGACCACGAGGGGACCCTCGTCTTCACCGTCGAGGCCGACGCCTTTTGCCACTCGATGGTGCGCTCCCTCGTCGGCGCCCTCCTCCTGGTGGGATCTGGCGCCCGCGACACCGACTACCCGGCCCAGATCCTGCGCGCCCGCTCGCGCTCCCAGGCCGCGCCCATCGCGCCCGCTCACGGACTCACCCTCGAACGCGTCGACTACCCCGATCCCTCCCAGTGGGGTGCGCGTGCGCTCCAGACCAGGGCCAGGCGCGACACCTGCTGCGGCGACGACAGCTGAGGAATGTGACACAGTAGCCGCCGCCCTTTGACCCTCGGCCCGCGTGCCGATAATATGGCTAGTGCTGTGCGTCAGCAGAGTACCTAGTGTCTCCCACTCGCTAGGAGCACTCGCCGACGCCTCGCGCGAACCGTTTCATCGCGGATGCCCCCGGAAAAACCGGCGCGGCGTCCCATGACCAACAAGAATTGAAGGTTACGCCCGTGCGCACCTATTCACCCAAGCCTGGGGACGCGGACAAGAAGTGGTACGTCATTGACGCCACCGACGTCGTCCTCGGTCGCCTGGCAGCCCAGACCGCTGCCCTCCTCCGTGGGAAGCACAAGCCGACGTTCGCCCCTCACATGGACATGGGCGACAACGTCATCATCATCAACGCGGACAAGGTTGCCCTCACCGGCAAGAAGCTCGACCAGAAGATGGCCTACCGCCACTCCGGTCGTCCCGGCGGCCTGACCGCGACCGCTTACCGTGACCTCCTCGCCGCGGCGCCCGAGCGCGCCGTCGAGAAGGCCGTTAAGGGCATGCTTCCTCACAACTCCCTCGGCCGCGCGCAGTTCAAGAAGCTGCACGTTTACGCTGGCCCGGAGCACCCCCACGCCGGCCAGTCGCCGGTTCCCTACGAACTGACCCAGGTGGCTCAGTGACCTTTGGTCACTGAACGCCTTTGACCCTGAGGAGAACCGTGGCTGAGACCATCGTTTCCGCTGAGCTGGACGAGGAAGTCGTCCCCAGCTCCTACACGTCCGAGACCGAGTCGGCTCCCGCCGGCGCCGGTCAGTCCATCACCGCGCCCGGCGCGGGCCTGGGCCGCCGCAAGGAGGCCGTCGCCCGCGTTCGCCTGGTCCCCGGCTCCGGCAAGTGGACCATCAACGGTCGCACCCTTGAGGACTACTTCCCCAACAAGCTGCACCAGCAGCTGGTGAAGTCCCCCTTCGTGCTGCTCGACATCGACGGCCGTTTCGACGTCATCGCCCGCATCAACGGCGGCGGCGTGTCCGGCCAGGCCGGCGCCCTGCGCCTCGGCGTGTCGCGCGCCCTCAACGAGATCGACCGCGACGCCAACCGTCCGGCCCTCAAGAAGGCTGGCTTCCTGACCCGCGACGCCCGCGCCACCGAGCGTAAGAAGGCAGGCCTCAAGAAGGCCCGCAAGGCTTCGCAGTTCTCGAAGCGCTGATTTCATTCAGCATCTTTTCTGTTGGTCGCGCCCCGCTCTTGCGGGGCGCGACTTTCGTCTCCCGTCAACCCTGCCCAGGATGTGAGCGCTGACGCA
>CATWCG010000066.1:0-8423 GCA_958349165.1 uncultured Actinomyces sp.
CTCCAAGCGGGGCAGCGCCGGTGCGCCGCGCGGCGGGTTGGCGCGCACGGGCGCGACCACGCAGGGACTGCCCGTCGCCGTGGCGATGGGCGCGATCGGGGTGGCCGGGCTGTGGGCCCGTCGCCGCAATCGTTACCAAAGCGAGAACAAGTAGCCCTTGACATGGGAGGAGGCGGCGCGGGACACTTCGATCAGACGTAAAAGTCGACTCATACAAATGTTCGCGCAACGGCTGCGCGGACAGAGTCCGCGGCCCGCGCCGCCACCGATTCAGAGAAGAATCCACATCAACAAAGGAACACACTCATGAAGCACCTCACGAAGCTCGTCGCTGCGGCGGGGATCGTCACGCTCGCGCTGGCCGGATGCGGCGGTGGCACAACCTCCAACGGAGGAGGTGGGGCCAGCGAGGCCAAGGACGCCGCCACCTTCAAGGCCTGCGCGGTCTCCGACGCCGGCGGATGGGACGACAAGTCCTTCAACGAGTCCGCCTACAACGGCCTCAAGGCCGCCCAGGACAGCCTGGGCATCCAGATCAACACGGCTGAATCCAGCTCGGACACCGACTTCGTGCCCAACGTCGAGGCCATGGTCTCCGACGGCTGCACCCTCATCATCGGCGTCGGCTTCAACCTCGAGCAGGCCATCCACAAGTCCGCGGAGCAGAACACGGATCTGCACTACGCCCTCGTCGATTCCAGCTTCACTGACGGCCAAGAGACCGTCACCGTTGAGAACGGCCGTCCGCTCCTGTTCAACACCGCCGAGGCCGCCTTCCTCGCGGGATACGCCGCCGCGGGCATGACGAAGACGGGCAAGGTCGCCACCTTCGGCGGCATGAAGATCCCGTCGGTCACGGTCTTCATGGACGGATTCGTCGACGGCGTCGATGCCTACAACAAGGCCAAGGGAACCAGCGTGCAGGTGCTCGGCTGGGACAAGGCCACGCAGAACGGCTCCTTCACCCAGGACTTCGACAATCAGACGCTGGGCAAGGAGCAGGCGCAGCAGTTCATCTCCCAGGGCGCGGACATCATCATGCCGGTGGCCGGCCCCGTGGGCCTGGGCGCTGCGGCGGCCGCGAAGGCCGACGGCAACACCTGGATCATCGGCGTGGACTCCGACTGGTACGAGGCCAACCCCGACTACTCCTCGATCGTGTTGACCTCCGTCATGAAGGAGATCGGCGCGTCGGTCGAGCAGTCCATCAAGGACTCGGTCGATGGTAAGTTCAGCTCGGACCCCTACGTGGGCACGCTCGCCAACGGTGGCGTCTCGCTGGCCCCCTTCCACGATTTCGACGCGAAGGTCTCCGATGAGCTCAAGGCCGATCTGGCCAAGCTCACCGAGGACATCAAGACCGGCAAGCTCGTGATCGAATCGCAAAACGCCCCGAAGTGATGCTGTGAGGGTGGGGCTGGCGGCTGAGCCCGCCGGCCCCACCCGGGCAGTGGGGTGCCGCCCAGTCGCACGGGGAAGGCCCTTGGAATGAAATTAGAGCTGCGGGGGATCACGAAGAGGTTCGGTCCCCTCATCGCCAACGACTCGATCGACGTGACGATCGAGGAGGGGCACATCCACGCCCTGCTCGGAGAAAACGGCGCAGGCAAGTCCACGCTGATGAACGTCCTGTACGGCATGCTCGCCCCCGACGAGGGGCAGATCCTCATCGATGGTGAGCCCGTCACCTTCAAGGGCCCGGACGACGCCGTCGCGGCGGGCATCGGCATGGTGCACCAGCACTTCATGCTGATCCCGGTGTTCACGGTCGCCGAGTCCATTGCGCTGGGCTTTGAGCCGACCGGACCCGCGGGCATCATCGACCGGGAGCGGGCACGCCGCACGGTGCTCGACGTTTCGGCTCGTTTCGGTTTTGACCTCGACCCCGACGCGCTCATCGAGGACCTGCCGGTGGGCGCTCAGCAGCGCGTGGAGATCGTCAAGGCCCTGTCCCGCCAGGCGAAGGTGCTGATCCTGGACGAGCCGACGGCGGTGCTGACCCCGCAGGAGACGGACGAGCTCATGGCGATCATGCGCCAGCTCGCCGACTCCGGAACATCGATCGTCTTCATCACCCACAAGCTGCGCGAGGTGCGCGCGGTCGCCGACGAGATCACCGTGATCCGGCGCGGAAAGGTCGTGGGACAGGCCTCCCCGAAGGACTCCGAGGCGTCCCTGGCCTCGCAGATGGTGGGGCGCGAGGTCCTCATGCGCGTCGATAAGGCCCCCGCGCGGCCCGGCGGCCCGGGCCTCGTCATCGACGACGTGTCGCTCCTGGGCGCCGGCGGCGTCGCGGAACTCGACCACGTGTCCCTCGAGGTGGCGCGCGGGGAGATCCTCGCGGTGGCGGGCGTGCAGGGCAACGGGCAGACGGAGCTCGCGGAGACGATCCTGGGCCTGCGTATTCCAGAGCGCGGCACCATCACTCTCGCGGGCGCCGACATCACGCGCGCGAAACCGCGCAAGTCCCTGGATGCGGGCCTGGGCTTCATCCCCGAGGACCGTTCGACGGACGGCATCATTTCCTCCTTCTCGATCGCCGACAACCTGGTGTTGGATCAGTTCGACTCGGGCGAGTTCGCGCTCGGCCCCTCGCGCAGGCTCGGCGCGGTCGCCCGCAACGCGCGCGAGAAGCAGGAGGAATACGACATTCGCCTGACCTCGATCGACGACCCGGTCTCCTCCCTGTCGGGCGGCAACCAGCAAAAGGTCGTCGTGGCGCGCGAGATGTCACGTGACCTGACGGTGCTGGTGGCCAACCAGCCCACCCGCGGCGTGGACGTCGGGTCGATCGAGTTTATTCACCGCAGGATCGTGGACGTGCGCGACCAGGGGTGCGCGGTGCTGCTGATCTCCTCGGAGCTGGACGAGGTCGTGGCGCTGGCCGACCGGATCGCCGTCATGTACCGCGGTCGCATCGTCGGCATCGTGCCCCCTCACACGAGCCGCGACGTGCTGGGCCTCATGATGGCGGGTGTCCCCGTGGACGAGGCCGTGGCCGCTTCCTGCGGATCAGCGCAGGAGCGCGGGACAACCGGGAAGGAGGAACGATGAGTGCACGCGCGAGTAAGGGGATGGGGGTCCTGATACAGGTCTTTCGTATCCGGTGGCTCGTCTCGCTGTTGGCCGTCGTCATCGCGTTTGCCATCGGGGCGATCTTCATTGTCCTGGCGGACGCGTCCGTCGTCGATGCCTACTATGCGATGTTCCGCGGGGCCATCGTGGATCCGCAGGCCCCGACCTTTATGCGCACGGTCAAGCCGCTGACGGACTCCCTGTTCTATGCGATCCCCCTGATCATCTCGGGGTTGGGCCTGGCCTTCGGTTTCCGCGCGGGTCTGTTCAACATCGGCGGCAAGGGCCAGATGATCATGGGCGCGCTCGCGGCCGTGTGGGTGGGCTTTTCGCTCAGCCTGCCGCCGGTGGTGCACACGCTCGTTGCCCTGGCGGCGGCGATCATCGCGGGCGCCGCGTATGGCGGTATCGCGGGCATCCTGAAGGCAAAGACGGGCGCGAACGAGGTGATCGTGACGATCATGCTGAACTCGATCGCTGCCCTCGCACTGGGCTACGTCTTGACGCAGCCGGCGTGGCAAAAGCCCGGTTCGAACCAGCCGATCACCCCCAACGTCGCCGATTCGGCGGCCCTCACGGCGTTTTTCAAGGGTCCCATCAGGCTGCACTCGGGCCTCATCGTCGCGCTCATCGCGCTGGCGTTGTTCTGGTGGCTGATGGAACGCTCGACGCTGGGCTTCCAGATTCGCGCGGTGGGCGCCAACGCGGCTGCCGCCCGAACGGCGGGCATTTCGGTCGAGCGCATCACGGCGGTCACGATGGTGATCTCGGGCGCGTTCCTGGGCCTGGCCGGGGCGAACGAGGCGTTGGGGACCCTCGGGTACGTCTCGCGTGACGTGGCCGGTTCGATCGGCTTCGACGCGATCACGGTGGCCCTGCTGGGGCGCAACAAGACCTGGGGGACCTTCGGGGCTGGGCTGCTCTTCGGGGCGTTCAAGGCGGGCGGTTACGCGATGCAGGCCAAGGGCGTGCCGATCGACATGATCCTCATCCTGCAGTCGGTGATCGTCCTGCTGATTGCTGTTCCGGATGCTCTTGCGGTGGCCGTTCCGGCTGTCCGGCGTCGACGTGTCGAGAAGGCGCGAAAGGAGAAGGCTGATGAGCACAAGTGAGTCCGTTGCAGTCCCGCGGGTAGAGGTCAAGCGTTCCTGGAAGCTGCCCGGCATCTACGTGGCCGCCTGCGTTCTGCTCCTTGTCTTCGCGCTCTCCACGCGCGGCGATGTGACGATCCGCCTGAACGACAAGTCGCAGTCCTACGAGATCCCCGACATCGTGACCGCCGGTGCGCCCATTGTGTGGGTGCTTGCTGCGGTGACGATCGCCATCACCGCGTGGACGATTCTGGCAACCACGCGGCGCATGACGTGCAGCGCGTGGGTGCGCGTGGGCGGGATGGTCCTCGTCGGACTATCGACGATCCTGGGATTCTTGTTCTACGCGGGCTCGGATTCGACCGGGGCGGTGACCCTGACCTCGACGCTCGTCTCGACGGTGGCGATCTCGACGCCGCTCATTTTCGGCTCCCTGTCGGGCGTCGTCTCCGAGCGCGTCGGCGTGGTCAACATCGCGATCGAGGGCGACCTCCTGGTGGGGGCCTTCGCGGGCGTCATGGCGGCCTCGTACTTCCAGATGCCCTACGCGGGCGTCCTCGCGGCGCCCCTCGCGGGCGCGGCCCTGGGGGCGCTGCTGGCCCTTTTCTCGGTCAAGTGCGGGGTGGACCAGATCATCGTCGGCGTCGTCTTGAACGTGCTGGCGCTGGGCCTGACCACCTTCCTGTACGGGACGGTCATGAAGGAAACCCCGGGGAGCCTGAACACCAACCAGTTCTCGCTGTCCCCGATCAAGATTCCCGGCCTCGCCGAGATCCCGGTCATCGGACCGGTGCTGTTCAATCAGACGATCCTCGTGTACCTCATGTACGCGGCCGTCATCGCGCTGGCCTTCTTCCTGTTCCGTTCCCGCTGGGGGCTACGCCTGCGGGCCTGCGGCGAGCACCCGAGGGCGGCGGACACGGTCGGCATCAACGTGGGGCGCACGCGCACGCTCAACACGATCCTCGGCTCCGCCTTCGCGGGGCTGGGGGGCGCGTTCTTCACGATCGGGTCGGGACTGGCCTTCACGGACAACATTTCCGCGGGCAACGGCTACATCGCCCTGGCGGCGATGATCCTGGGCAAGTGGAACCCCGTGGGAGCGATGGGGGCGGCCGTCATGTTCGGTTTCGCGCAGGCCCTGGCCCGCATGCTGCCCAACATCGAGCCCGCGATCCCCGCCGACCTGGTCTCGATGATCCCCTACGTGGTGACGATCGTCGCGGTGGCCGGTTTCGTCGGGAAGTCTCGCGCGCCCGCCGCCGAGAACGTCCCCTACGTGAAGTGAGGGGACCGCGACGATGACGCAGATCGACTGGGATGCCCTGCTGGGCGCGGCCATCGAGGCGATGACCCACGCCTACTGTCCCTACTCGCATTTCCCGGTGGGGGCCGCCGGTCTGGCCAGCGACGGGCGGATCGTGAGCGGCTGCAACGTGGAGAACGCGGGGTACGGGGTAACGCTGTGCGCCGAGTGCGGCATGGTCTCCGACCTCATCCGTTCCGGCGGCGGCGCGCTCCTCGCCGTCGTCGCCGTCAACGGGGACCGGGTCCCGGTCGCCCCGTGCGGCCGGTGCCGTCAGCTCATCTACGAGCACGGTGGGCCCTCCTGCCTGGTCCTCATGCCCGGCGGCATCGCCGACATGACGCAGGTCCTGCCCGGGGCCTTTGGCCCCCACGACTTGGAGGAGCTGGGCTCCCAGCCCGGCGCGGGGCCGCGCGACGCACACGGGGTGGCCCCGGCCTCGTCCACGACGAAAGAAGGAACTGATGGCACTCTTTGATGCCATTGACATCATCCGCGTCAAGCGCGACGGGGGAGCGCTGACCCCCGATCAGATCGACTGGACGATCGACGCCTACACGAAGGGCATCATCAAGGACGAGCAGATGGCCGCCCTGGCCATGGCGATCTTCCTGCGCGGCATGGACCGCGCCGAGATCGCCCGCTGGACGGACGCGATGATCCGCTCGGGGGCGCGCATGGACTTTTCCGGCATCGGCAAGCCGACCGCCGACAAGCACTCCACGGGAGGGGTGGGCGACAAGATCACGCTGCCCCTGGCGCCGCTGGTCGCGTGCTTCGGCGTGGCCGTCCCACAGCTGTCGGGTCGAGGCCTGGGGCACACGGGCGGCACCCTCGACAAGCTCGAGGCCATCCCGGGGTGGCGCGCACAGCTCAGCAACGAGGAGATCATGGCGCAGCTGAGGTCCGGGTGCGGCGCGGTCATCTGCGCGGCGGGCTCGGGCCTGGCCCCCGCGGACAAGAAGCTCTACGCGCTGCGCGACATCACGTCGACCGTGGAGTCGATCGCGTTGATCGCCAGTTCCATCATGAGCAAGAAGATCGCGGAGGGCACGGGGGCCCTCGTCCTGGACGTCAAGGTCGGCTCGGGCGCCTTCATGAAGGACCTGGACGCCGCTCGTGAGCTCGCCCGCACGATGGTCGACCTCGGGCGGGACGCTGGCGTGGCTACGCGCGCCCTCCTCACCGACATGTCCGTGCCGTTGGGCAGGAAGATCGGCAACGCCCTCGAGGTGGAGGAATCCGTCGAGGTCCTGGCCGGGGGTGGCCCCGCCGACGTCGTCGAGCTGACCTGCGAGCTCGCGCGCAACATGCTGGACCTGGCCGGGGTTCGCGATGCCGACGTCGAGGCGGCCCTGGCGGACGGTCGCGCCATGGACCGGTGGCGGGCGATGATCCGCGAGCAGGGCGGCGACCCGGACGCGCCCCTGCCGCGCGCCGCGCACACCCACCGGGTCCTCGCCGAGGCCGATGGGACCGTTGCGGGCATGGATGCGCTGGCCGTGGGGGTTGCCTCGTGGAGGCTGGGCGCTGGCCGCGCCGTCAAGGAGGACCCGGTGCAGGCCGGAGCCGGCGTCGAGATTCACGCCAAGCCGGGCGAGCGCGTCACCAAGGGACAGCCCCTGCTCACGCTCCACACGGACGACGAGTGGCGCATCCCGCGTGCCCTCGAGGCCCTCTCGGGCGCCATCGAGATCGCCGACGGGGTGGCCCCCGAGCCGCGCCGCGTCGTCCTGGAGACCGTCTCCTGAGCGGAGGCGCAGCGCAGATCGCGCGGGGAAGGAGGCGACGTGGACAAACGCGACGAGCAGG
Source organism: uncultured Actinomyces sp. (assembly GCA_958349165.1). Taxonomy (GTDB): domain Bacteria; phylum Actinomycetota; class Actinomycetes; order Actinomycetales; family Actinomycetaceae; genus Pauljensenia. The sequence goes on from CATWCG010000066.1 coordinate 7,285, forward strand.
CGATTGAGGCGGTCAAGGCCTACTATCAGCAGGATCTGAGCCAGGCCGAGGTCGCCGCCCGCATGGGCATCTCGCGCCCCACGGTCGCCAAGCTGCTGGCCCACGGCCGCGCGCGCGGCTTCGTGACCGTCGAGATCCACGACCCGCGCGACGACGCCTCCGAGCTGGCTTCGCGCCTCGAGGAGCGCTTCGGCCTGGCCTGCGCGCGCGTCGCCTACGGGCACGCCGCGGATGAGGCGGAGGCGATCGACCAGGTGGGGCGCGTCGGCGCCGCCCTGGTGGTTCAGCTGGTGCGCGACGACATGAGCGTGGGTATCTCGTGGGGGCGCACGATGAGCGCGCTCGCCTCCCACCTGGCGCGTGTGCCTCGCCAGGGTGTGCGCGTCGTCCAGCTCAAGGGCGGGACCTCCTATTCGGAGCGGGCGACGCACGACTACGAGATCATGCGTTCCTTTTGTGAGGCGTTGTGCGCCGAGCCCAGGTACCTTCCGCTGCCCGCCATTTTCGAGGACACCGCCACGGCCTCGATCGTGCGGGCGGACCGGGCTATCGCGCGGATCCTGGAGGAGGGGCGCGGCGTGGACGTGGCGGTGTTCACGGTCGGCGCGATCAACGAGGAGGCCCTGTCACTGAACCTGGGCCAGCTGGAGGCGGGCGAGGTGGAGGCGCTGCTGCGCGACGCCGTGGGCGACGCCTGCTCGCGCTTCTTCACGCGCGACGGCGCCGTCGCTGCTCCCGCCGTCGACGAACGCACGGTCGGCATCCGGCTGGAGGAGCTGCGCGCTCGTCCCGTGCGCGTGCTCGTGGCCGGCGGCCGCGTCAAGGCCAGCGCGCTGGACACCGCGCTGCGCATGCGGTTGGCCACGCATCTCGTGGTCGACCAGGACCTGGCCGCCGCGCTGCTGGAGAGGCAGGGCGAGGCATCCCCGTCGGCGGGCGGGCAACGACGCCCCCCGACGGATGAGAACACTTGTCAATTCAGTCGTTGACACTATGACAACGCAAGGCATAGCCTTGAGGAACAGGTAACGAAGCCTGAGCGGACCACCGCTCGACGACCCAACGGAGGACACATGCGCTCGACACCGCACATCAACCCCACCGCACCCATCGCGCCGACGATCCTCCTGCCCGGAGAC
>CATWCG010000067.1:0-8291 GCA_958349165.1 uncultured Actinomyces sp.
GGAAAGGACACGCCATGCGTACCCTGCTCAACATCATCTGGTTCTTCTTCGGAGGGCTCCCGCTCTTCCTGGGCTACCTCCTCGCGGGAATCGTCTCCTGCATCTTCATCGTCACGATCCCCGCGGGCGTGGCCTGCTTCCGCATCGCCGGATACGTGCTGTGGCCCTTCGGCAAGCGCGTCGTCGACCAGCCGGGCGCAGGCGCAGGTTCGGCGCTCATGAACGTCGTGTGGTTCCTCGTCGCGGGCCTGTGGCTCGCCATCGGCCACGTCACCACCGCCGCCGCGCAGGCCATCACGATCGTCGGAATTCCCTTGGCCATCGCCAACCTGAAGATGATCCCGATCACCTGCTTCCCCTTCGGCAAGGTCGTCGTTAACGACCCCGCGGCCTCGATCCTCTGACGCGTCCTACACTGGGGTCATGGCTCGTAAACACAGCAAGGATCACGGCGGTGGCCCCACCCGCGCCATCGAGGCGCTCACGGCGGCCGGCGTTGCTTTTACCATCCACGAGTACGAGCACGACCCGGCCGCCCGGGCGTTCGGCGAGGAAACCGTCGAAAAACTGGGCATCGACCCCACCCAAGCGTTTAAGACGCTCATGGTGCGCCTGGAGCCCACCGGCGAGTTCGTCGTCGGCTGTGTGCCCGCGCTGGCTCACCTGTCGATGAAGCTGATCGCCAAGGCCGCCGGGGCCAAGAGCGCCGCCATGGCCGACCCGGCCGTCGCCCAGCGCCGCACCGGCTACGTCGTGGGCGGCATTAGCCCGCTCGGGCAGACGACCTCGCACCGGTTGTTCATCGACTCGGCGTGCCTGGACCACGAGACCATGATCGTCTCGGGCGGGCGCCGAGGCCTCAGCGTCGAGCTGAGCCCCCTCGACCTCGTGGAACTCACGGACGCTGAGGTCACGGATCTCGCGCAGGTCTGACCCGGCCTCGTTCCGTACACGTGCCGGTGCTCGAGTGGACGCCGGCCTACGCGGTGTGCATGTGCCCGCGCGGGCAGCCCCGGCCTCGTTGCATGCTGCCCGGCCTGCCCTGTTTCAGTCGTTGTCCCAGGCTCCTGCCTGGTCTTCGTTCCAGCCACCGATACTCCCGCGCCCCAAAATTTCGCATGCAATTCCCCTGGCGCTCTTTCAGGTTTTGAAGATTAGTCGTTGCAATCATGCGGTTTTTGAGCTCTCAGCGCGGATCCGAATAATGAATTGCATGCGAAATGGGGGGAAGAAGTGGGATGACCGGGTCGTGGGATACTCGCGTCCGTGCCGTGACCACCGTTTCCCGTTGTGCCATCATCGAAGACGATGACTATGACTGAACTGAGCCGCCGCGGGCGCGCCGCCTACTGGGTGGTCGCCGCCCTCGCCTGGGCGGGCGTCGCCGCCACTCTTATTATCACGGCCTTTGATGGCTACGCCGCGCCGGCCTACGTTGAGGAGGGCCTGTTTGCGGGTGCTGCCCACGGTTGGGCGGGCGCCCCCGAGCGCCTCATCAATTGCCTGTCCTACTTCACCGAGCTGTCCAACATCATGGTTGCGATCATCTCGACCCTCCTCGCGCGCCGAGGCCACGTCGGGGCGTGGGGGAGGGCCACGCACCTGTGCGCGCTCATGATGATCACGGTGACCGCGATCGTCTACGCAACGCTGATCGGCCCCTACGAGGTCCTCTCCGGCTTCGCGCTCGTCACGAACCCGCTGCAGCACATCGTCGTCCCGGCGGCCTTCGTGGGCACGGCAGCGCTCGCGGGGCCGCGCGGCGGCATCACGTGGGCGACGCTGGGGCGCGCCCTGCTGATCCCGGTCGCGTGGGTGGCGTACACGCTCGTGCGAGGCTCCTTCACGCACCAGTACCCCTACGGCTTCGTGAACGTGTGGCGCATCGGCTACGCGCAGGTCGCCATCAACATCGTGGCGATCCTGATTGGCGCCCTGCTGTTCATGGCGATCTTCGCGGGCGCGGACTTGTTGATCCGTAAGGCGTCCCGGCGCTGACGGTCTGTGCATCTCCCGGACACGGTCTCGTCCGAGGTTGCTAGAGTGGGGCCATGAGCAGTGAACCCGGGCTTGTTCCTGAACTTGCCGTCACCGATTACGAGGCATCGCGCCGTTTTTGGTGCAACCTCGTTGGTTTTTCCCTCCGCTACGAGCGGCCTGAGGAAGGATTCGGCTACCTCGTCCTGGGTAACGCGCACTTGATGCTCGACCAGATCGACCAGGGTAGGACGTGGGCGACAGGTCCCCTTGATCTGCCGCTTGGTCGCGGGATCAACCTCGAGGTTCAGACCGAAGAGCTGGACGGCACGTTGCAGCGCATCACAGAGGCAGGATGGCCGATCTTCGTCGACTCCGAAGAGAAGTGGTACCGGGCGGGCGATGTAGAGATCGGCGTCCGGCAGTTCCTCGTCCAAGACCCCGACGGGTATCTCGTGCGCCTCCAGGAGGAGATCGGAGAACGGCCGCTGCCCAAGGTGCATCCGGATCAGTCGCAGGATGTGCGCAGCAGCGACTGAGAGCGCTGTTTCGCCCTCCCGGCGCTGAGAAACCCGCCCGCTCGGCGCAGCTGTGAGCTGTCGCGAAGCAGGCGGGTTCAATGTTGAGGGTGACGACTCTCAGTGAGAGTTCAGGACGCAGTTTGCGATGAGCGTGTCGATGCGACGCACGTCGATGTGTCGGCCCAGGCTGATCTTGATGTGGCCTGCGCGGGTCCAGAGCTCGACCTCGGCAGTCATATCGATTGTGCCGGCGTTCTCGGTCGACCACATGTTGATGTTCTTGTAGGGCAGTGAGTAGATTTCGACCTTGCGGCCGGTGATTCCCTGCGCGTCGCGCACGATGAGGCGCTGCGACGTAAAGATTGCAGAGTCTCGCGTTGTTGCGAAAGCCGCGTAGGGCTGCTCGCCGGGAATCAGGATGTTGGAGACGTCCTGGGGAATCGGGACCTCGTTGAAAAATGCCCACTGGGCGACTGTTGCGGCTTCCATGCCATGTCCTTTCTCGATGGTGACATGGTAACCGTGGGTTAGTTGTCATGCAACTGTCCGGGTTCAGTGATGGGAAGGGCGGTTCCCTGACTAGTGCTGTCGAGTTGGGGAGTTCTGTCGACTTTCTTTGGGTGTGACTATCAATCCCTTGAGGTCTCTTATCTTGCAGGCATCGTACATTCTTGATACCGTTGTTGTAATCAAGCGATTACAACAACGGAAGACTTATGAAGATTCTTGTCATTCAGGGCAGTCCTGACGCGGGAAGCTACTCGCATGAACTCGCAACGGCCTACGCTGATGAGGCGCGCAACGCCGGGCATGACGTGCGCATGATTGACCTGGCGACAGAGGATTTTGATCCCGTTCTGCGCTACGGATACCGCCAGCACATGGAGGACGAAAGTGCTCCCAAGCGGTACCAGAAGGACATAGCCTGGGCCGATCACCTCGTGTTCAGCTTCCCGATTTGGTGGTCCGCTGAACCGGCGATTCTGAAAGGTTTCCTTGATCGCACTCTCACGCCGGGATTCGGGTACCAATACGTCGACGGTAAGAGCCAGGGCCTACTGAAAAATAAGACTGCGGCACTCATCGTCACATCCCGTGCTCCTTCGTTTATCTACCGAATCTTCGGTGGTCCAATCTGGCGGTGGAAGAGTATGGTCCTGGGCTTCGTGGGGATTCGCCTGACCAAAGCTCTGATGCTTGGCCGCATTGAGCAGGATGTTGATACTCCTGCTTACCGCGCTGCGTTTGTCGAGACAGTTCGAGCTTACGCGCGCGGATAGACTGTCGATATCGCCGAGATTGGGAGGACTAGGTATGGCCGCGACGCGTATGCCAGCCAACGAACGCAAGGCACTCATGCTGAAGGCTGCCATCCGTGTGTTTGCGCGGGTTGGCTACGCCGCGGCCACGACGGACTCGATCGCGCGCGAGGCAGGCGTCAGTCAGGCGTATGTCGTGCGTTTCTTCCGGTCGAAGGAAACACTTTTCGAGGAAGCTGCTACGTATGTTGTTGAGCAGCTGTGTCGACGTTTTGCTGAGGCACCCGTAGCCGCGGATTCTACCGACGTTGAACGTCGGGAATTGCTGGGGGACATGTACGCGGAGATCGTGAAAGACCACGACATGTTCATGATGATCATGCGCCTATTCATGATGGGATCCGATCCGCGCTTCGGGCAGCTCTCCCGCGATAGCTTTGCACGTGTGTACCGCGTCCTGCGAGAAGACGTCGGGATGGATGCTGAACAGGCTAGGCTCTTCCTCTCCCACGGTTTGTTGATGAACCTCGTGCTGTCGCTGCGTCTGTGGGAAGGCGAGAGAGACTTGTCGGATGAGATCCTTGGATTTCTCGGGAAAGGACGCGTGGAGGCTATGTATTCACTGCATGACGCGCCTTGTTCCTCGAATGATGAAGGATCTACCTCGCCCCGACGGTGACCGTGGCCAGGGCAACCCGCCCGGCCTCGTCCGAGGCGGGCACGTCCACGAGGGCGACGATGCGCCAGTCCATGTCCTCCTCCGAGTCAAACAGGGTCTGCGTGGCCAGCCAGAACGTGCCGGCCGCAGCCTGATCGACCGCGTCCGCGATCGCCTCGATGCGCGCCACCTGGGCGCGCTCGACATCAGAGGAAACCACAGCGGGGGCCAGCTCCAGCACGTCCTCGCGGGTCGGGGCCTCGTTCAGGGAACACAGCGACAGGGCGCGCGCACGCTGGTCGATGCCGATCCACTCGTGCTCCGCCCAGTAGCGCTCGAGCACCGTGTCCCACTCGTCCTCGCCCCACGGCGGGACCACCGGGGTGCGCGAGGCCTCGTCCAGGCGCGCCAAGGCCTCGACGTTGTCGCGACTCATCGCCTCTACGCGCTTGAACAGTGCGCTACGGATCGCCGTGCGGAACGCGTGACGGTTTGCGCTGAAGGGAACGGTCCCGTCCTCCCGAGCGCCAAACGCCAGCTCCGCGCCCTCCGTGCCGTCGCCATCGGACGCGGGGAGGGCCTGGCCCGTGGACATGGCCTCCCACTCGTCCAGCAGCGAGGAGTCGACCGCGCGGATCAGCGCCGACAGCCACGCAATGATCGACCGCAGCTCGTCCGTCATCAGCTCGTCCGGCACGATCTGGCGCAGCGCGCGATACGCGTCCGTCAGGTAGCGCAGCACGATGCCCTCGGAGCGGCCCACGTCGTAACGGCCCACGATCCCCGTGAACGTCAGCGCGTTCTCGATCATCTCGCGCACCACCGACTTCGGGGAAATCTCCTGATCCTCGATCCACGGGTTCGCGTGCAGATACACCGCGAACGCGTCCCCCAGCAGATCGGCCAGCGGGCGCGGCCACGTCACCTCTTCCAGGGCGGCCATGCGCTCGTCGTACTCCACGCCCTGCGCCTTCATCGCGGCCACGGCCTCGGCGCGCGCCGCCTTCTCCTGCGCGAACAGGAGCGGGCGCGGATCCTCCAGCACCGACTCGATGACCGAGACGACGTCCAGGGCGAACGTCGGGGACTCCGGATCCAACAGTTCGAGGGCCGCCAGCGCGAAGGGGGAGAGCGGCTGGTTGAGCGCGAAGTCATCCGGCAGGTCGGTCGCCGCACGCAGGCGAGGCTCCCCGGACGCCGAGGCCTCGGCTGAGGACACGTGCTCGACGACGCCCGCCTGCTTCATCGACGTGTAGATCTCACCCAGGCGGCGCAGGTGCGGGTTGCGATCCGTGGGCGGATCATCGTTGTTGCGCGCCAGCCACACGAGGTGCTCGCCCGGGTCGCGCCCGGCCGCAGGAGCCCCGGCCAGCACGTTGAGGACCATCGCGTGCGTCATCTCGAAACGGCTCGTGAGTTGCTCGGGGGCCGCATCGACGAGGCGCTCGAACGTCGAGCGCGTCCACGAGATCTCGCCCTCGCCCGGGCCCTTGCGCTTCTTCGCCGACTTCTTCGCGGCGCGCTTGGCCTCGCGCGCGTCGCGGGCCGCCTCCTGCGCGGCGCTCAGGCGTGCGCGCTCACGGGCGGTGTCGACCTCGTGCTCGGGGGCCAGGACGCGCACGAAACCGACGGTGTCGAAGCCGGCGCGGCCCGCGCGCCCCGCGATCTGGTGGAATTCGCGCGCGCTCACGTGGCGCATGCGCCGCCCGTCGTACTTGACGAGCGACGTCATCAGCACCGTGCGGATCGGCACGTTGATACCGACCCCCAGCGTGTCCGTGCCGCACACGATCGGCAGCAGGCCAGCCTGCGTGAGGCGCTCGACGAGGCGCCGGTAGCGCGGCAGCATGCCCGCGTGATGCACGCCGATGCCCTGTGCGAGCAGCGACTTGAGGGTCTGCCCGAAACCCTTCGTAAACGACACGCCCGCCAGCTGCGCGGCGATCGCCTTCTTCTGCTCGGGAGAAATCAGCGAGGAACGGTCGAACGACTGCGCGGTGGCGACCGCGTCGCGCTGGGAGAAATGCACGATGTAGACGGGCCAGCGGCCCTCGCCCAGCAGCCGCTCGACCGTATCGGGCAGGCGGTCCACGACGTACTCGAACTCGAGGGGCACGGGGCGCTCCGCGTCGTCGATGAGGGACACGTCGCGCCCGGTGCGCTCCTTCCACGCGCGCTCGAAACGCGTCGTGTCGCCCAATGTCGCGCTCATCGCCACCACCTGCGGGCTCCTCAGCTCCAGGAGCGGCACCTGCCATGCCCACCCGCGCTGACGGTCCCCGTAGAAGTGGAACTCGTCCATGACGATCATGTCCGCATCCAGCGTCGGCCCCTCGCGCAGCGACTGATTCGCAAGGATCTCAGCCGTGCAGCAGATGATGGGCGCATCGGCGTTGAGAGACACGTCGCCGGTCACCATGCCGACGTTGTCCGCGCCGAACAGGGACACCAGGTCAAAGAACTTCTCCGACACCAGGGCCTTGAGCGGTGCCGTGTAGTAGGAGCGGCCCCCGTGAGCCATCGACGTGAAGTGCGCGGCCAGCGCGATCATCGACTTGCCCGACCCCGTGGGGGTCGCCGCGATCACGTGGTTGCCCGCCAGGATCTCCACCAGGGCCTCCTCCTGGTGGGGGTAGAGCGGACGCCCAGTGCCCTGCGCCCAGGAGGTGAAGGCCTCGTACAGGGCGTCGTCATCCCGCAGCTGCCCCGCGTCCTCTAGGTCGTCCAGGATCTGGTTCAAAGTCGCGCTCATGCCCTCATTGTCCCAGAGTGCGCCCACGTCTGCGTCCCCGCACCGCCGGGCGCTTTCCGCAGCTCATGGACGAGGCCGGGGCCGGTCAGGCGCAGACGTGCGGCCGTGCGCGTGGCGAGACGTCGCCTGCCGGAAGGACGGCCCTGTGGCAAGATGAACTGGTCCCATACAACGAGCGGGTGCGGCCCGCGACGCGCGCGAGACCCCGCGACCTATCCACGGCCTCGCCCATTGACACCCCGGGAGGTTCCTGTGGAACAGATAGCTGCGATCGAAAAGGACATCGCCGACTGGATCACGATGCACCTGACGATCGTTATCCTCATCGGCGTGGGCCTCTTCCTTACGGGACGTTCCGTGGTCGTCCAGGTGCGCCTCTTCCCGGAGATGATCCGCACGGTCCTGGGCTCGCGCAAGGGCGCCGACGGCGGTATTTCCTCCTTCCAGGCCTTCGCGATTTCGCTGGCCGCCCGCGTCGGCATCGGCAACGTCTTCGGCGTGGCCGCGGCCCTCCTCATGGGCGGTCCCGGCGCGATCTTCTGGATGTGGGTCGTGGCCCTGGTCGGCATGGCGACCGCGTTCTTCGAGGCGACCCTCGCCCAAATCTTCAAGGTGCGTCACTCCGACGGCTCCTTCCGCGGCGGCCCCGCCTACTACATGAAGCGCGGCATGAAGAGCCGCGGCATGGCCAATGTCTTCGCCGTCATCACCGTCATCACCTGCGGCGTCGTCATCACCTCCGTGCAGTCCAACGCCATCGCCGGTACGCTGACCACCGCCTTCGGTGAGTCCGCCCGGCAGCCCCTGCCCGGCGCGGGCGGCTTCTCCGCGGCGCAGCTGACCGTCGCCGGCCTCATTTTCGTCTTCTCCGCGATGGTCATCTTCGGCGGCATCCGCACGGTCGCCCGCGTCACCGAATGGATGGCCCCGATCATGGCGACCGTCTACGTCATCATGGTCGCGATTATCTGCCTCATGAACATCTCGCAGTTCGGCACCGTGCTGGGCCAGATCTTCTCCTCCGCCTTCACCGTCCACTCCACCGTGGGCGGCCTGGGCGGCGGCATCATCGCCGCGATGATCAACGGCACCAAGCGCGGCCTCTTCTCCAACGAGGCCGGCCA
>CATWCG010000068.1:0-8192 GCA_958349165.1 uncultured Actinomyces sp.
GCCGCGCACCGCCCAGGAGACGCGCGTGCGAACCCACAAGGAAACAGAGCTATCCAGCCCCACCGTCGGGATACTCACGCGCACAACCAGGCCCCAGCCCACGCCAGCAATGAGCGCACCGACGAAAAAGGACAGGACCGAGTGCCACATGAAAATCGTGACCGCAGCACACGTGCCAAAAATCGACAGGATCACCCACTCGGGGCGTTCCATACGATCAACGCGGAACAAGGACCGCGATTTCGTGTCGCCACCCAGCCACACCCGACCCGCGCGCGACTCAGACACCGTCGCCGTCTTCTCACTCATGACAGGCTCCTCTCAGCAGCATCAGCAGCGCCCGCCGCCGCATCCAACAGCGGTGCGGACACAGCCCGAGACGCGCCCTGCACACCCCGACCCGCTGCACCTAACGCCATACCAGCCCCGCGCACACCCGCGCCGGTAGGACCACCGATCCCCCGTGCAATGCCACGCAGCGTCTCACCATTGAGGCGGCCTCCAGACCCCTGGCCACCACCAGGCGCCGACGCTCCCGAACCGCCCTGTACCATCGAGGAGCCACCCGCCCCAGCACCGCGATCAAAGCCAGCTCCCGTGCGACGCGATAGACGCCCCGAACCACCAGACGACGCGCCAGGGCCAGATTCACCGCCCGCGGACGCGCCAGCAGACACAACCGATCCTCCCGACGCTGCACCAGCCGAACGATGGGGACGCACCGGTGAGAACCGGCGCATGCGATCCCCTAGGAACGCCGCTGCGCCACCCATAGCGCCACCAGCGACGCCACCCGACAGGACGCCACCACGAGAGAAACCACCCGAAGCACCGCCGCCCACCGGAATAAACTTCGCCACCCACGCCGGAGAGACCGCCACCATCAGCACCGCGATCAACGACAAAGTCACGCGCATGAGGGTTCCCATCGGATCAGAACTCCACCCATCCACCGTCGCCGAATACGCCGCAGACACCCGCATCGCCACCCACAAGAAAAACAGAATCACGGGCTTCGCGATCAGCGCGGACAGGAAAAACGCACCCACACGCTTCAAGCGCTCCCGACCCTTCTCAGACGTGGCAAAACCCCACATAACACCAAGCGCAACAGCACTGAAATACGCCGTGACCAACTGAGCTGCCAACGACAACATCAACATCACACCCGCAATGAAGCACAGAACAAAGACGAGGATCGCGCCCATCCAGCCCAACGGTGTCGAGTCCGTCGTCATCGCCGTCGTCGGATTCAACAGCGACCCCGTGAGCGAATCCTGGGATGCGCCGACCAAGGTCGCCACACCCTCACCAGCAGCATCCACCACACCAGCCACCGAATACGCCAACGCCGGCGTAAACAACAAACCCACCATCCCAAGCAACAGAGAAGCACCCAAACGCCCGAACGCCTCCGACGCCGGAAGATTACCACGCCCAGCACGCACCAACCCCACAACGAAATTACCCGCCAACAACAATAAACCAACACCAGCAGCCGCAGCATACGTCGACCGGAACCAATCAGCATCCGCCTCAAAACTAAACGCAGAATTCATCAGCTTGATGGCCTCGGAAATAGCGCCGACACCATCTTTTTTCAACTGATTTACAAACTTGCCCACCTGACCAGAAGGATTCATCACAGCATTAATAACATCATTACTCACACCCGCAGTAGACGCAGCACCAGCCGCATACCACGCACTATCCTGCGCAGCCTTATTTCCGCCACCCGCCTTGGTATTCATAGAGGCTGTCGCAGCTGCGATAGTCGAATCATTATTACGCCCACTCATTCCCTGAGAATAGTTACCCACGAGTGCCTGAAGCAGACCTTCTCCGCCCTGCCATTCAACATAAGAGCGTTCTGAAGTTATCCCCGCAGCAACTTTCTCAGCGAATGTCCGCTCTTCGCAAAGCCAGTCCTCAGTCACAGTCACGGACTCACTTTTATCGTTCGTCTGGAGACAAGCCGTCCACCAGGTACCCCACATATCAACAAACGCTTCTGGGGTTCCCTGTTCGGGCTTGTCTGAATAGGCTGCTGCGATCTGCGCTTTCTGCTCATCAGAAAGCATGTCAACGCTCAATGTCTCTGGCCATCCGTCAGGATGCGCTGCAAGTGCCGCAGACGCACACATAAAGCACATGCCGATAGCCACAAGGACTACGGCGAACGCCTGCACAAGACCTTTGCGAAGCCCTCGTCGCGCGCACTGAAGTTGCTCTTTCATGATGCTACCCCCCACTGTCCATTCTTATTCTGGAAATAGTGGACACCCTGGCCATTGAGAGTTAATTGACCAATAATGTCACGCCCTCCATCAGTTGCGGGTCGCTTTAACAGCTCTGCGGCCTGCTCAGGGCTTGCCGTAAATGCAGGGGGCTGTAAAAGCTTCTGATAGCTTGTCTGGTCGCGCGCGTCGATAATGTGCACGAGACGCCACGTTCCATCGACGACTTGCAGCTGATAAGTACGGTTGAGCCAGCCGTAAAACCGATTGGACAAGCCATGTACATGTTCTGTGTCATCAAGAGGAGAGATAACTGTGATTACAGCTATCTTATCCTTATCCGGCGCACACTTAATGACCTGAACAACGCCATCTTGGGTTCGAGGAAATGCTACCGGCTTCGGTTCATCCACACCGGTCCCATAAAGCATCGTATGGAACGTTCCTTCCCCTACTGTTGCTTGAGGACCCAAAACATCCAGCGCCCCAGGAGCAATAGAAATTTCATTCACAAAGCTCCTAATTCCCTGCTGGTCGTTGGACAGCATCGCTTCTCGACGTTCGGTGTTTTGGAATACTTTTTGGCTCCATTCTGCGGCAGCTTGGATGGCACCCACGCAAGTCGCCGGGAAACGCGTGCCGACACCCTCAAACCCGGGGGTGGTACTGGTTGCGGTGGCGCCGGTACCCGCCACAACATTATCCATGGACGTGTTCACCGGAGTTGTGGCCGTCGGCTTCGACGTTGGAGATGCAGATTCTTCCACATCGGACCGTCTGCTAGTTAGCATGCCTACTAGCACGCTAACTAGCAAGACTACTAGGACAATAAGGATGATGAGGATGACTTTCTTATTTTTCATGGCTTATTCCCATTAGCCAAATAGGCCGGCAGCGGCACTGAAGATAGTTCCAACACCACCGAGACAGGCGATAGAGATGAGCGGAGTGAAAATCAGCTTTGACGCATCGGAGAGGGCTTCAGGGTTGTGATTGACACGCTTGGCTTTGCCGAACTTCACAATGCCGATTACGAGCCATATGGCACACGCGAGCATTCCAGCTCCCCAAATGCCGCCAAGAATAAGGAATGCTTTTTCACTCAGAGGAACCCCAAACACGCTGATGTCGGGGTTGGTCTTGTCGAAAGGGTTGTCCACGATGGGAAAAATGGTGGGGAACATGTTGTCTCCTAGTTGTTGATGGTTCGGTAGATGTCCATGATGGCTGCGCCCAGGCGGATGCCGGCGGCGCGTGTGGCATGCGTGAGGTCGCTGTAGCGCAGCGTGTCGCGCGCGTCGATATGGGCGTCATAGGGCACGGGAACCGTGTGCGCACACACGGATTCGAGCCAGACTTGTCCCATGTCGCCGACGTGCCCGGTGGGCACCAGGACGACGCGGCTCCCCCATTCCTCGCCCCATTTGGCTTCCAGGCGTCGCGCGAGCGCCAGGGTGGGAGCCAGCGCGGCCTCGGAATAGTCGGTGGGGATGACGACGACATCGGCGATGTCGAGTGCGTTGAGGAAATTCGGGGAGGCCAGGGAGTTGCCCGTGTCGATGATCGTTTGGTCAAACCAATCGCGCAGGGTTCCCCACACGGCGGCGAACTCGGGGGCGGTGAGGTTTTCCGCTCCCTCACGGGAGGGCAAAACCGTGTAGGCCCCGCCGTCTTGGATCACCATCGAGGAGGTGATCGTGGAGCGGGTGACCGCGCCGCGCTGCGCCGTATCGACCAGACGCCCGACCGCCGACGTCACTGCCGGCACAACCCAGCGACCACCACCATTGTCGTTCAGGTCCCACACCACGGACTCACAGCGCGTGTTTGCACGCAAGGTTGCGTCGATGAGCATGGCTGTCGGTGTTTTCCCAACCCCGCCTTTTGGTTGGGCAACCACGATAGCCCCACAGTGCCCGAGGGGGACGGGGGCCTGGAGGCGGGCCAGATCGACACGCGCACGCCAGGTGGCTTCATCTTCCAGGCCCGCAGCGCGCCCGCCCGTCAGGGTGCGCAGGACGCGGGCACGCATATCGGTGCGCACACCGCGATCAGGGATGCGCACGCCCGGCGAGGAGGGGACAGGAACCGCGGGCACAGGCAGGAGAATCTCCTCAGCCACGGGTGCGGCCACCTCGGGAGCCTGCTCTTCCACAGCGGTCACGGTCGGAGCAGGTGCAAGCTTGGGGATGGGGTTTCCGTCAGGGGCCGGCATCGCTGCCATGCGCCGCAGGCTGTCACCGCCGTGGTGCCCTTGATAGCCACTGCCAGACCACAGGGGGCTACTCATAGCCGCTCACCACCATCGGTTGCAAAAACGCTCACGGCAGAGGTCGAAGCAGGGGCGGACGTCGGATGCGCACGGCGCATGCCGCGAATAATGAGGACGCCGGCGAGGGTGAGAGCGACGATCAGGACGATGATCGCCACGGGCACCAGCCATAACCCGCCCGTAGCTCCTGGCTTTTTCGATGCGGAGCGTGCCCGAGCGGAGGTCGGAGGCGCAGCGGGCGCAGGTTGCGACGGCGACACTGTGGGCGCGGGCGGGCGCTGCGTTCCGCGCATGTCGATACTCATACGACGCACCTCCTCAACGGTGGGGATCATACGATTCTTCCTTCCTGGTACGAGCGGGCAATGGAGGCGGCCAACCTGCTACTACCCATATTTGTTGACCAACTATAAATTGACTGGTTTTACTAATAGATGCGCACATTCACGACGTGTTAGCCCCCTTCGTTGCGCGGGTATTTTCGCCCTAATTCTTCCACCTGCCATGCGCATCTGCGTACACTCTGTGGCAATAGGTACGCATGGTGGGATGATGCGCGCGTCGAGCCGCTAGGGCGTCGCGCCTTAGAAGCCCTCGTTCAGGCCACCCAGCAGGCCGGACATTTCACCGTCCGACTGTGAGACTTCGGGGATAGGCGAGGGGGCGTAGCGAAGGATGACCCCGCCGCGCACGAACGTCACGGAGCGCTCCGCTTGCGGATACACATCGAGAACGAGAGGGAGATGCTTGCGGAAGTACCGCGCAAACTCCTTCGTGGCCATCGTGGAACCGAACTGGTCACGCAGACACTCCCAGGTCACCTTGATACCCGACTCAGGGCATGCACGCAGGCGGTAGGACAGCCAGGTATAGATGTCAAGGGGGAAGGCGGACCTGGAGTGTGTGTTGATGTAGCGCCAGGCTCCTTCATCGACGGGCATGGCATGCCCCTGGCCAACGAGAGCATTCATGAAGTCGTCGGTCAGGATAATTGTTGAGGTCAGGAGAGAATCCTGATCAACATCTTCGGGGCGCGCGGAAAACCAGAGGCTACGCGCCTTGGAGACCATCAGCTCGGCTTCCTCATAGCCAAAACCTCGGCTTGTGGAACTGTCTGTCGAGATGGAGACGTGCATGCCGGCGACGGCCTGCATTTGCCGATACAGGCTATACCGCGTCTTACCACCCAACGTGAAGCCGAGTTTCGTCAGATATTCGGCTGCGGAAGACCCCAGGTCGATGGTCGGATCACCTGTGCGCACAGCTTCGGTGCAGATGTGCAGCAGGATTGCGCGCGCCATCTTGCCATACGGGATCTGATAGACCCGCGCGCCAGTGGTTGGATCGACGATTTTTGCTGCGTTGATCCGCAGCAACGCATTGCCGTTAACACGCTCCCACTCGTAGACGCCAGCGTCCACGCTATCGACAGGGAGCGAAAAGTTCACGAAACCAGTGAACAAGGCCGCGAGGTCGCCACGCTCGATAGCCGAGTTCGCCTCTAAGGCTGCAAGCTCTTGGAGCGACGCAAATTCCTTCGCGCCGAGACCCAGCGTTGCCAGGTCATTGTGATCGTTGTCAGGTACGATGGTCATTGGCCATCGCCCCCCTTCTCTACTAAGGGTGGTTGGTGCGCAAGTGCCGATCCGAGAGTTACCCGCTCCGGGTCGGCGCGCTTTTTATGCGCACCTTCTGTCAAACACCACCCTAACCCGGCACTCATGCACACGCAAGATCAAAACCCTCCTCAACACAAACAGCCACAAACCGCTCACTATGCGGACAAGAAACCTCTTATATTCTCACGATTATGAACATGTTGCAACTGTACTTGTGGATACAAGTGTGCATAACCTGTGGATATCATGTGTATAACTCGGGGACTACGCTACACCAAGGGAGGGACTACGCTACACCAACCAGGATTTCAGACCCCGAAAGGGAGGGACTACGCTACACCAAGGGAGGGACTACGCTACACCAAGGGAGGGACTACGCTACACCAAGTCTCGTGTTTTTGACCGGGACTCTGCCCTACTCCTCACAGGGAAAAGTCTGTCTTGCATGTGTTGCACCAAATAATAAGCAAGTATTTTCTTCAAATACGCGCGAGGTTCTCGCGTGATCCGATCATCTGAGCAGCCCTCACTCATCATAGTGTGTGACATCACAGTTGCAGCGGAAGAGTTTCCGTCTTCCAAAAAGTCCTTCTTCAACGCCGATACTCTTTGGAACACGGTACGCGCGTGCGTGGCTGAGCTTCGTATCGATTTTCTGCCGCCTGTGCACAGCCCCTTCGGGGCCTGCACACAGTTGCCAACGATAAACATGGATCCTCACGCTCAGCCGACACGGCTCGTCGAAGTTCGCGAGTTCGCTACCGTATTTGTGATGTCAAACCTCAACACAGATCATCAAGCATGGTGGTAATGCGCCGACGTGCTGTACAGTGAGGGTGAGGCGGCCAGCCAGTTACCACCCTCCCGCGATATGTGTTCTACCGGAGGGTTTTTCTCATGCGCAAACTACGATGGATTGCCACAGGCGGCGCCGTCATCCTCGTCGTCGGAGGCTTCTGTTCACTCTTCCTCCTAGAGGACTCATCAACACCCGCACACGCCAGCGTCGCACTCAACGAAGGCGCTGTGCCCGCGGAATACGTCGCGGACGTCCAACGCGCTGGCAGCCTGTGCCCAGAGATCACTCCCCCACTCATCGCCGCCCAGATTCAGCAAGAATCCGGATGGCAAACACACGCAGAATCCACCGCCGCAGCCAAAGGCATCTCCCAGTTCATTGACTCCACATGGGCATCCATGGGCAAAGACGGCGACGGCGACGGAGTCGCCGACGTCAACAACGCTCACGACTCTATCTACTCCCAAGGTCTGTACATGTGTGACAACGTCAACAACATCAAACCCCTCATCGAATCAGGAGAGGTCACCGGGGATCTGCCCTCCCTCGCACTCGCCGCCTACAACGCCGGCCTGGGCGCCGTCCAACAATACGGCGGCATCCCACCGTATGGCGAGACCCAGAACTACGTCACCACAATCATGGCTAACGTCGCCACCTACACCGCCGACGACGGCACCCTCAACACCAGCACGGCCACACCAGGCGACAAAGGCCCCGCCATCGACTTCGCCCGACAAATCGCCGCCGATGACACCCACCAATACGTCCTCGGAGGCGAAGGACCCCACTACGACTGCTCCGGCCTCACCCAAGCCGCCTACGCCCAAATCGGCATTGAACTACCCCACAAAGCACATGAGCAAGCCCAAAACGGCACCACCATCGACGGCCTCGACCACGCCCAGCCCGGCGACCTCCTCTTCTGGGGTGACCCCACCTACTACTGGCACGTCGCCATTTACGCCGGAGACGGTATCATGATCAGCGCCGACAGCCCCGAAAAAGGCATCAACGAAGAAGCCATCTGGGGCACCCCCACACTCATCAAACGATACTAACCCGCTAGCATAGTAGTATGCAAGCACAATAGGACACTAGCATGCAAACAAACAAGCAACCTGAAAAGGTTGGAACACCGCAGATCATCACCATTCTCGGCATCCTCGCCTTAACGATTATGACCGCCATCGCGGGCATCATGATCGGACGACACCTCTCCCACCCCCACACCGCCGGTGTGCCTACACTAACCCCGCCGACCG
>CATWCG010000069.1:0-8081 GCA_958349165.1 uncultured Actinomyces sp.
CGTTATCAGCGACCACCCCGAGGCACCCCTGATTGGTCCCGGAGGTGAATTCTCGGCACACCGAGCGTCGGTGCCTGGGACCGAAGGCCGGGTACGGGACATGTCACGGCGCTGGGGCTCGCAACGCCTACGCGCCCGTGACGGATGGGGTTCGTAACCCGATGCCAACGCCGATGCCGATGCCGACAAGTGCGCGCGCCGCACCGCACAACCGGGGCGGATGGGGGTTTTGCACCATGAGAAGCCCCCTGTCGGCGTGTCGCCGGCGTGTCGCAGCCCTAATGCTGCAATTCCCCCCACACAGCGACCCGTATCGGCGGGTTCAAGGAACCCGACGACAAAAGGTGCGGGGCCCGGCAACAAGCCGGGCCCCGCACCGCGAGACTATGCGTCAGGACAGACGCTCGTGCTCACCTCAGACGGTGGGAACGCCGTTGGCGTCCGCCGCATAGATCCACTTGCCCATGAAGGACATGATCATGCAGGCGATGAGGAACGCCGAGTAGCCGAGCATGACCAGCAGAACGAGGAGGAAGAGGACGGTGGACTCGGAGGCGGCAGCGGCCATGTAAATGATGTTCAGGACGATGGAGGCGACGACCTTGATGATGCCCATCTGCTTGTGGCCAAGGTAGAAGTCGCCGGCGCCGAAGCCGCCGAGGAAGAAGTTGAGAAGACCCACGGTCGTGCGGGACTTGCCCTGGACGGGGGCGTTGAAGCCGGGCTGGCCGTAACCGGGCTGACCGGCGGGCTGCTGGCCGTAGGGCTGCTGACCGTAGGGCTGCTGACCGTAGGGCTGCTGAGGAGCGGACATGATGTCTCCTGTTGTTGATGGAATCCCAGAAAGGGTTTTTCTGAAAACACGGTCAGACTAGCGGACGTTCGGCTTTTGTACAACATCCGCGCGCTTTTATGCCGCACCTCACATACTCTGCCGCTCAGAACGCGCATCTTATGTAACCTTCCCTACACTGACAGGGTGTTCACAAATCCAACGGCCGAGGCCTCGCAGGTACTCCTCTACGACCTTCCCCGCTGGTTCGCATCCAATAAACGCGACCTGCCGATGCGACACGACGACGTGTCCGATTGGGGAACCCTCGTCTTCGAGATCATGAGCCAGCAGACGCCCGTGTCCCGAGTCCAGCCAATCTGGCTCGATTGGATGCAGCGGTGGCCCACGCCCGCCGACCTGGCCACCGCATCCTCCGCAGACATCCTTGTGGCCTGGGCAAACCTGGGCTATCCGTCGCGAGCGCTGCGCCTCAAAAACTGTGCGGGCACCATCGTCGAGAAACACGACGGCCAGGTGCCCCTTACTATGAAGGAGCTCACCCTCCTCCCGGGCGTCGGCACCTACACCGCCAGCGCGCTCCTCGCGTTCCGGCACGGAATCCGGGTCCCCGTCCTCGACACGAACGTTCGCCGCGTGCTGGTCAGATTTCTGGACGGACGCGAGTTCCCACCCCACTCGACCCCCTCCAAGGCGGAGACAGAGCGCGCCGACGCGCTCCTGCCCGAAGACGGAGCGCACGCGGCAGAGGTGAGCATGGCGCTCATGGAATTCGGCGCCCTCGTGTGCACCCAGCTCTCGCCCCACTGCGAGGAATGCCTCATACGCGCGCAATGCGCATGGGCGGCAGCCGGCTTCCCGAAGGACGAGAAGCGTCCCACACCCCAGCCCTACACCGGAACCGACCGCCAGGCGCGAGGTCGCATCATGAAGGCCTTGCGCGCGGCACACTTCGAAGGCGCCGAGGGCCTGACCAAGCGCCGCGTCCTCGACGCCGCGCGCCTCGACGGCGGCGACCGCTACCAGCCGACCCGCGTCTACCGTGCCCTCCTCAAAGAGGGAATGATCGCCTACGACGAAGACACCAAGCGCGTGACGCTGCCCCGCTGACCCGGGGACGAGGCCGGGGTCCCACAGAGGCGCCCTGACCCGCGAGCGCGCCCGGGCCTCGGCGCTGAGCTAGTACCTGATCGCGTCGATGGGCTTGATGCGCACGGCGGCGAGCGCGGGGATGATGCCGCATAGGGCGCCGATGCTGGAGGAGATGGCGACGCCGGCGATGGCGGCTCCGACGGGGAAGGCGGGCGTGTCGCTCAGCGCGATCCCCATGGTTTCGAGCGGCAGGGAGCGCACGACGACGATCGCGATGCCGACGCCGATGACGCCGGCGGCGAAGGTGGCGACCACGGATTCCATGAAGACGGCGAAGAAGACGCGCGCGGCGGAGGCGCCGACGGCTCGGCGGATGCCGATTTCGCGCACGCGTTGACGCACGGTGACAATCGCGACGTTGAGCAGGCCCAGGGCGCCGAGGAACACGATGATGCCGCCGATGATCATGATGATGCGGGAGATGGTTCCCAGCTGTTCCTCGCCGATGTCCTCGTGTTCGCCGCCGGTGACGGTGACGCGCCAGCCGTCGCCGAGGATGGAGGCCAGGGCTCGCGGCAGGACGGTTCGGGCCTGGTCGGCGTCGTCGGGCCCGACCCAGGCGATCATGGAGGGCGCGCCCATCTGGGGCAGCGTGGCGCGCGCGGCGTCGTAGTGCACGTACATGGTCGGCATATCGAAGCGGCTGGAGCTCTTGGTGACGCCGACGACGCGCACGGCGGTCCCGTCGGTGGTGTGCAGGACGATGGGGACCTGGTCGATGGGGGCGCGTCCGAGCTGGTTCCAGAGGACTTCGGAGATGACGACGGGGGTCAGGCGCTGTTCGGCGTCGCTGGGGGCGACCCACCGGCCCGCGAGCATGCGGGTGCGGAAGATCACTTGGTAGGCGGGGTCGACGGCCTGGATGGTGACGTCGTTGAACATGTCGTCGGTGCGCACGACCGGGTAGCCGCGGAATTGCCCGCTGGCGCGCGCCTGGCGGACTTCGGTGATTTCGCCGCCGCTGCTGGACAGGCGCGACCAGTAGCGGATGTCGTGTCGGTTGGCGAGGGTCGCCATGGCCTCGCCGACGGGGTCGGTGTCGTCGGGGCGCGCCACGCTCGACGAGGCCGGGGCGCCCTCGGCGGGGTCGGTGGCCTGGGTGGGGCCGCCGGCGGTGGCTGCCCCCTGGGCGGTGGAGTTTTCGAGTGTCAGGCGCAGCGTGACGGAGCGTCCCTCGTAGAGTTCGGCCATTTCGCGGGAGGACTGGAGGATCAGGTCTCCCAGGGCGATGACGACCGTCATGGCGGCCACGGCGGCGACGACGCCGACGAGGGAGAGGATGACGCGGGCCTTTTGGACCTTGACTTCGCCCCAGGCCTCGATGAGCGCGCCCAGGATCTGGCTGACGGCGTTCACTGGTCGTCCTCCTCGTGCGGGGTTGGGGGCGCCGGGACCGGCGTGCTTTCCGGCTCGCCCTGGACGGGCGGCGCGGGGGGCTCCGTCACGGCGGGTTCCGTGCCCGCGAGCCCGGCCTCGTCGCCCGCCTGCTCAACCCCGGCCTCGTCGCCCGCGAGCCCAACCCCGGCCACGCCTCCCGAGTGCCCGGCCTCCGCGCGCTGCGCGAGAGCGGAGGGGTCCACGACCTCGTGCAGGACGCCGTCGTAGAGTTCGTAGGCGCGCGAGGCGCGGGCGGC
Source organism: uncultured Actinomyces sp. (assembly GCA_958349165.1). Lineage (GTDB taxonomy): Bacteria > Actinomycetota > Actinomycetes > Actinomycetales > Actinomycetaceae > Pauljensenia. The sequence goes on from CATWCG010000069.1 coordinate 3,580, forward strand.
GACCCCCATGTCGTGGGTGATGACGATGAGGGCCGAGTTAGATTCGCGGGCGACCTCCTCGAGGAGGCTCATGACGACGCGCCCCGTGTCAGGGTCAAGCGCGCCGGTCGGCTCGTCCGCCAGGATGACGCGCGGGCGACGCACGAGGGCGCGCGCGATCGCGATGCGCTGCTGCTCGCCGCCGCTCATCTCGCCCGGGTAGGAGTCCGCGCGATCCGCCAGGCCCACGCGCTCGAGCATGTCGAGGGCGATGGAGCGCCTGCGCAGCAGCTGCGTGCCCGGCGCGTACAGGACGGGGACCTCGACGTTTTCGGCGGCCGTGCGAGCCGCGAAGATGTTGAATTGCTGGAAGACGAAGCCGAAGTCCTCTCCGCGCATGCGAGCGCGACGCCCCTCGCCCAGGCGCGTCGTGTCCACGCCGTCCAGCTCGTAGCTGCCCGACGTGGGGGCATCCAGCAGGCCGACGATATTGAGCATCGTTGACTTGCCCGTGCCCGATCGGCCCACGATGGACACGTGCTCGCCCGCCGCGACGTCCAGGTTGACGCCGCGCAGAATGTGCAGGTCCTCCCCGTCGGGCAGGGTGACCGTGCGGGTCACGCCCCGCAGGCACACGAGGCTCATCGCGCCGACCCGTCGCCAGGCCCGCCGGTATCCATGGCCCCGCCGGGGCCCGAGCCGTAGGGGTCGGTGGGATCCTGGTTGTCTGTCGTCGAGGCCGGGGTGAACTCGAGGATCTCCTCGCCCTCCGTCAGGCCATCCTTGATCTCAACCATCTTTCCGTCGGTCAGGCCGAGGGTGACCGAACGTTTCTCCGGGTTGGCCGGGTCGGAGGTGGGCAGGTAGACGGTGCCCGACTGGTAGCGGCCCTCGACCGCGGAGACCGGCACGGCGAGCACGTTCGTGGCGGAGCCCGTCGTCATCTCCAGGGTCGCCTGCAGGCCGGTGAACACCGTCTGGTCCGAGGGGATCGCACAGCGCGCCTTCAGGTCGGTGGACCCGGACGTGGAGGATCCGGCGTTTCCGGGGTTCTTCGGGTCCTGAGTCTTGCCGGTGGGGGTCACGAGCGTGACGCCCGTGCACTCGAAGGGCGCCGGGCCGTTCTTGATGGTGACGGTCGCCGTGGACGGCGCCTCCTGGAGGCGGTACATCTGGTCGGCGCTCAGGGGTGCGATGGCCGAGAAGGTCGAGGGGGCCACCGACGCGACCGTGTCTCCGATCGCGAACTGCTGTCCCACGAGAACACCCGTCGACAGGGTGCCGTCCCCGGGGGCCACGACCGTCTCGAACTTGTAGGTCGGCTCCGCGGTCTCCACGCTCACGTTGCCTTCCTCGTCGGTGACCTGCCGGGTGTCGCCGGGAATCTCCTTGCGTATCTGGAGGAGCGCGTCCCCCTTGGAGACCTTGTCGCCGTCGTTGGCGAACGTGCGCACGACGGTCCCGTCGAGAGTTGCGCGAGCGTTGACCGGCTCGTCGGCCTGGATCGTGCCCGTCAGGGTCACCGTGTTGGTGATGTCCGCGCGCCCGACGGGGATTGTCATCTGCCCGAAAGAGCCGCCCGGCTCCATGCCGTCGCTGGTCTGTTCCTCCTGCGCGGCCGGGAAGAACGCGAACTTCACGAGGGAAACCGCGATGACGACCCACGCGAGGACCTTCACGATGTCGAGCACCTGCGCGGTGCGGGTCTTGTGTGCCACGTCCGTCTCCTTCGATGAGCGTTGATCGCCCCATTGTAAGGTGCGTCTCACAGACGAGGCAATGGTTGACACTCATTCTCAGGGTTTACTCAGGGGAACGTCGGGGTAGCGGGCGCGCGGGGCGTGCGGGCACGGGCGCGCGGGGCGTGCGGGCACGGGCGCGCATGCGTCGGTCTGCCTACGATGGGAGCCACTCGACCGAAAGGACCCCATGATCCGCCGCGCCACCCCCGAGGACGCCGAGGCGCTGTCCGACCTCTCCCGCGAGTGCTTCACGCAGACCTTCGCGCACCTGTACGCGCCTGAGGACCTGTCGGCCTTCCTCGACGAGGCCTACTCCCCCACCGTGCTACGCGCCGAGCTCGCCGATCCGGACCGGGCGACGTGGCTCCTCTTCGAAGACTCAACGGACGAGGCCGTGGCAGCCTCGGGGACACTCTCCCCCGCCGGCCATCCGCGCGAGCCGCAACCGGGCGACGAGGCCCCGGCCTCGTCCTCCTGTCGCGCGCCGATCGGCTACGTGACCGCATGCCCCGCGCACCTGCCCCACCCCGACGTGGCGCCCGGCGACGGGGAGATTCAGCGTCTCTACATCGTGCGGGACCACCAGGGCGGGGGCCGCGGGACAGCCTTGCTGCGCACCGCGCTGGAATGGCTCGAGCGCGACGGGCCACGCACCCTGTGGATCGGCGTGTGGAGCGAAAACTACGGGGCGCAGCGCTTCTATGCGCGGCATGGCTTCGAGGTCGTCGGCGAGTATTCCTTCATGGTCGGCGACCACGCGGACCGCGAGTTCATCACCCGCCGCCCGAGTCGCTAGCAAACCCCGGCCGAGGGTCGAGCACGCCCGCCCGAAAGTCGACCAAGCACGCCCTCAGCTCAGAACGGCGCCGCGGGGCGCACAAGCCCGTGTCCACTCACGCGATAACACCAGTTACACAGAAATGTCGCATGCAATTCCCATGTAAACCTTTTGAAATTTGAAATGTAATCGTTGAAATTCCACGGTTTTCTCAATACCTAACAAAAGTGAGGATACCCAAATTACCTGCGACTTTTGGAAAAATACTACATGGGGACCGGCACGGGCGCGGGCGCTCCCCCAGGACGCGCACCAGAGACTCACATCGGCGCGCCAACCACATTGGGAGCCCGACACCCCCACTGTCGCCCGCTGCGATCGCAGCCGCGCCCAAAGTGCAGACCACCTCGGCGAATAATGCCAAAAAAGGGGTGATTTGGGCGAAGTGGACTGCACTTTGAGCACACACAAGGGTTATAGGACATAACAATGGGCCCCGAGGCTCGCGCCTCGGGGCCCACCAGCGATTGCGCCGACGCGATCACTGAGCCTTGTCGGCCTCGGCGATCTTCGCGCGCACATCGTCCATGTCGAGGTTCTGAATCTGAGAGATCAGATCCTCCAGGGCAGACAACGGCAGGGCGCCGGACTGGCGGAACACCGCGATGCCATCGCGGAACGCCATGAGCGTCGGGATCGACGTGATCTGCGCAGCCATCGCGAGCTGCTGCTGATCATCCGTGTCGATCTTGCCGAAAACGACGTCCGGGTACTTCTCGGAAGCCTCTTCGAAGACGGGGCCAAACTGACGGCACGGACCACACCAGGTCGCCCAGAAGTCGACCAGGACGATGTCATTGCCGGACACGGTCTGCTCGAAGTTCTCCTGCGTCAGGGTAACGGTAGCCATGTTTCTCCTTATACTGCCGACGCGTCAGCCGGCTGGTCAGTCGGGGCCGGACGGCCCCTGCGTACTGTCTGATTCAACGGGCAATGCCCGCGCCCTATTCCCCGGAAGGAAGAGCGGAAGCGGTGACGTGGCGCACGTTTTCCTCGGAGGCGCCCAGGCCTCGCAAGATGAAGGTCTCCACCAGGGCCAACGCCGACTCGCGGTGCGCCTCATCGTTGGGGAGGCGCTGGCCCGCCAGCGTCGCGTGGATCAGATGCACCGCGCCGAGCGTATTCTGCTGCGCGATCAGCGAACGGTCCATGGCCTCGTCGAGAATACCGATGAGGACCTCACCCACCATGCCCGCATGATCGGTGAGGTGCGAGGCGCCGGCGCCCGACATCTGCCGGCGCAGCCCCATGCCCGCCTTCACGTGGTAGCGGCTCGTCATCTGCAGGTGCGAGCGGATGTAGAGGCGCAGGCGCATGAGCGGGTCAGGCTCGGCGGCCAGGCGCGCGGTCAAGACACGCGTGAACTCCTCCGTCACCTGACGCATGTAGGCCAGGAGCAGCACCTCCTTGTCCGCGAAGTGGTTGTAGACCGCGGTGCGGCCCACTCCGGCGCGCTCGGCGATCTGGCTCATCGTGATGGATTCGAAGGATTGCTCGGCCATGAGGGAGCCGAGCGCCTCAAACAGGCGCGAGCGGGTGATCTCGCGGTGAGAGGCGAGGGACTCGCCAATAATCTTCGGCATGCGCTTATTCTGACATTACGCCCCCATGTGTCGTCAAATGGTGGCGGGCGCCTTTCTCGCGCTACGGAGGCACCGCGGGCTGCGCCAGACATCCCCCTCAGCGCGCCCGACACCGCTCACGCGCGCCGGTTCGGCCGCCGACTGCTCCGAGCGCCCGTTCCCACCGACCTGCGACGCGTCACCGGCCGCAGCGGGCGACCACGGCCTCGACGATGGGCAGGTCCGCGCCGATCCACGGCAGCGTCACCAACTCGGCTATGGGCACCCAGCGGGCCTCCACGTGCGAGGCCCCCGCGCGCGGGGACGGCGAGCCGGGCGCCACCTCGGCGAGCCACACGCCCATGACGCGCCCTCCCAGGA
>CATWCG010000070.1:0-7996 GCA_958349165.1 uncultured Actinomyces sp.
GGGCAGCCGCGGCCCGATGCGGGACCCGGCGCCTCCGGCTACAGCCAGTCGACCTCCTGGGCGTGGGCCGCCAAACCCGGCATCATCGCGCTGCGCCCGCTGACCCTCTCGGATCTGATGAGCGGCTCCTTCGCGGCGCTGCGCCGCAACCCCAAGGTGCTCTTCGGCTACACGATCCTCATCATGACGATCGTGGCCCTCGTGAACGGCCTGGCCATTTTCATACCTTTCTACTCGCTCATGTCGCTGAGCGGGTCCACGTCTGACCCGCAGGCCTCGTACAGCGACTTCCTCGCATCGTCCTCCCTGTCCCTCATCTCCATGCTCCTGGGCTACGTGGTCCTCTTCCTGGCGACCTTCCTCGGAGGAGCGCTCATCAACGGAGTCTTGTCGGTAACGGTCTCGCAGATGGTGATCGGCAAGAAGATCACCTTCGGCCAGGCATGGTCCATGGTCAGGCGCCGCCTCCTGCCGATGATCGGGGCGTCCTTCCTCCTCTTCCTCATCATCGCCATCCCCATGATCCTGTGGGGCGTGGGCTTCCTGGCCATGCTGATCTGGAGCCTCGAATCCAAATTAGCGGATTCGCTCGCCGCCGTGATGTTCTTCATCGGGCTGCCTCTCATGCTCGCGTTGTACTCGCTGACCGTGCGTTTCCTGTACGCGCCGATCTGCGCGGTCCTCGAACACAAGGGCCCCATTCAGTCCCTCAAGCGCTCGTGGGCCCTGACCTCCGGCGCCTTCTGGATGACGCTCGGCCGCGTGCTCCTCATCGGCGTCGTGTGCGGCGTGATCGTCAATATCATCAGCACGCTGATCAGCGCCGTCATCATGGGTATCGGCTTCGCGTTCCTCAGCTCCGCGTCCTTCGACGACCCCAACACTGCGTGGGGTTTCGCCGTGCTCCTCGTCATCACGAGCGCCCTGCAGACCCTCGTCTACAGCCTCGTGTTACCGATCATGTCGGCGTATCAGACGCTCATGTACGTGGACCAGAAGATCCGCAAGGAGAACTTCGCCCTCGTCCTCGCGCAGGCAAGCCAGGGTCGGGGGTGACTCACGTGCTCGCGTGCGGCGCTCCCCTGACGCCCGACAACGACGAAGCTCAGTCCTGGCTGAGCGAGGAGCTGTCGCGCGCGGAATACAACGCCGACTCGAATCCCATCGCGCGCTTCATCCAGTCCTTCCTCGATGGCCTCTCGAAGGCCACCTCCTGGAGCGGCACCGGGGCGCCTCCGATCTCGCTGGTCCTCATCATCCTGGGCATCATCGCGCTCGCGGCCATCATCGTCGCGCTGATTCTCAACCCGATTCGCCTGCGGTCGCGGGCCTCGCACTCCGTCTTCGAGGAGGAGACCACCGCGGAGGACGTGCGCGCGTCCCTGGACGAGGCCGTGGCGGCCGGGGACTGGGACCTGGCCTACGTGTGGTCCTACCGCCTGCTGGTCCTGGGACTGGACACGGCAGATGTCGTCTCCTCCACGCCCGGCCTGACGGCGAAGGAAGCCGCGGATGCGGCGACGCGACTGGCTGCCGAATACGGTCAACAGCTCGGGCACCACGCCCGCACCTTCGACCGCGTCCGCTACGGTCATTCCTCCGTGTCGCGTGAGGACGTGGACGCGCTGCGTGAACTCGTGCCTCTCGTTGTGCACGCCTGCCAGCGGGCCCAGGAGAACGCATGAAAGCCACGCAGGTCCAGATCGTGAGCCCCACGGCCCGCGAGCGCGTGAGCGCGGCGCGTCCGGCGATCATGATTGCCGTTTTCCTCCTCCTCGTGTGCATCGGGATTGCTTTTCTTCCCCGCGCGGGCTTTGATTCCACGCCCGTCGGCGTACGCAATCCCCTGGGGGACGGTGCGCGCGCCCTGGCGCAGGTGCTGGAGCGCCACGGGGTCTCGGTGCGCGAGGTCAACGCGCGCCAGGCGACGACGGTGGACGAGGACACGACCCTCGTCGTTGTCTTCCCCTCCCGCATGTCCCCCTCCGTGCGCGCCGGTGTCTCGACGCGAGCCAACGTCGTCTACATCGGGCTCGAGCAGGAATACGGGTCCTCGCCCTCCTACCTGGACGGTCTCACGTCCTCGCGCACGTGGAAGGACCCCGAACAAACCTCGCCGGGGTGTTCCTCCGAGGCGGCCAACCGCGCCCGTTCCCTGACGTCTTCTCAGTACACGGTCTCGAACGGCGCCTCCGGCTGGCAGCTGTGCTTCACCGCCGACGGGCAGGAATACGCCTACGCGGAGCGTTCCGAGCCGGGCAGGTTCCGCGCCGTCATCCCTGATTCGCTGCGCGTGCGCAACCGCGCGATCCTGGACGAGGGCAACGCCGCGCTCGCCCTCAACGCGATCGGCCGCACCGACAAGGTCGCCTGGTACGTCGTCACCTCCGACGAGTCCATGTCGCAGGCAGACCCCGTCCTCACCGAGTCGCCCTACCTGGCCCCCGCCTTCCTCATGGTCATCGGAGCTGTTCTGCTGGCCTCCCTGGCGCGCGGCAAGCGCCTGGGCCCCCTGACACCGGAGCGCCTGCCCGTCGAGGTTCCGGCGGCAGAGACCCTCATTGGTAAGGCGCGACTCATGCGATCCCAGCGCTCCTACGCGCACGCCGCCACGGCCCTGCGCTCCGCCACGGCCTCGCGCATCGCCTCCACGCTCGGCGTCGCACACAGCGCCGACCGCGAGGCGCTGGTTCGCGCCATCGAAGCGCGAGGCCTGCCCCCCTCCCGCTACGAGACGCTGCTGTGGGGGCCTCCCCCGACCTCCGAAGCGGACCTCGTCCAACTCGCCAACGACCTCGACGCCCTCGAGAAGGAGATTCGCCATGACTAACCCCATGCCCACCCCGCAGTACGGTCCCACCGGGGCCGGCGCGGTCCCGCCCGGCGGGTACGCGCCCCGCGGCGGCGCCAACCTGGCCGCGCCCGCCCAGGGGGCCCCGGCCTCGTTCACCGCCCCCACGGGCGAAGGCTGGTCGGGCCGGTCCCTGAGCCAGGCCGAGAAGAATACGCAGGGGGCGCTCCTGGCGCTCAAGGCCGAAATCGGCAAGGCCGTCGTCGGCCAAGACGGGGCGATCACCGGCCTCATCGTCGCCCTCGTCGCGGGCGGGCACGCCCTGCTGGAGGGCGTCCCGGGCGTCGCCAAGACCCTCCTGGTGCGCACCCTCGCGCGCGCCCTTGACGTCGAGATGGCGCGCATCCAGTTCACCCCCGACCTGATGCCCGCCGACATCACCGGCTCGATGGTGTGGGACGCGGGGCGCTCCGAGTTCGTCTTCCGCGAAGGTCCCGTCTTCACGAATCTCCTCCTCGCCGACGAAATCAACCGCACGCCCCCCAAGACGCAGTCCGCGCTCCTGGAGTCCATGGAGGAACACACCGTCTCCATCGACGGCGCGACCCGCGCGCTGCCCGACCCCTTCATGGTGATCGCGACCCAGAACCCCGTCGAATACGAGGGCACCTACCCGCTGCCCGAAGCCCAGCTGGACCGCTTCCTCGTCAAGCTCGAACTGCCCCTTCCTTCTCGCGAGGCGGAGATCGACATCGTCGCACGCCATCAGGCGGGCTTTAACCCCATGTCCCTGGCCGAGGCCGGCATCCGCCCGGTCGCGGGTGCCGCCGACATCCACGCCGCCCACGAGGCCGCCTCGCGCATCGAGATCGCGCCCGCCGTCACGGCCTACCTGGTCGACGTGTGCCGCGCGACGCGCACCTCCCCCGCCGTGCGCCTCGGGGTGTCCCCACGTGGCGCCACCGCCCTGCTGCGCACCTCGCGCGTCTGGGCGTTCCTGCAGGGCCGAGGCTTCGTCACCCCCGACGACGTCAAGACGATGGCGCCCGTGACACTCGCACACCGCCTGGGGCTGCGCGCCGAGGCCAACCTCGAGGGCATCACGGCCACCGACGTCGTCTCGGGCGTCCTCGCGGCGACCCCGGTCCCCCGCTGAGGCCTCCATGATCGTCTCGGCGCGCAGCGCGCTCCTCGTCCTCGTCGGGCTCATCCCGCTCGCCTTCGCCCCCTCGCGAGCCTTCGCGTGGGGCTGGTTTGGCATCATCGTCGCCACCTGCGTGCTCGACGCGCTCGGCGCCCCCTCGCCGCGCACCCTGCGCCTGCGGCGCGAGGTGACCGGCCCGATCCGCGCCGACCAGACGACCACGGCCACCCTGCGCCTGTCCAACACGACGAAGCGGCGCATGAGCCTGGACGTGCGCGACGCGTGGCCGCCCTCCCTGCGCCCCTCGCCGCCGCGCCGACGCGTGCACATCGGTGCGCGAGGCGCCGAGAAGATCACCACGACGCTGTCGCCGACGCGCCGCGGAACCCGTCACGCCGACCTGGTCACCATCCGTTCCTGGGGGCCGTTGCACCTGGGCGCACGCCAGGTCTCCATCGCGGCGCCCCTGACGCTGTCGGTCCTGCCCGAGTTCAAGGCGCGCGTCCTGCTGCCCTCGCGCCTGGCCCGACTGCACGAGCTGGAGGGCACAACCCCGACGACGCTGCGCGGGGCCGGAACGGAGTTCGATTCGCTGCGCGCCTACGTCCTGGGCGACGACCCCCGCGACATCGACTGGAGGGCCTCGGCGCGTGCGCCCGAACTCATGGTGCGCCAGTGGCGTCCCGAACGCGACCGCCACGTCGTCATCGTCGTGGACTGCGGGCGTGCCGCGTCGGCGCTGCTGGGCGCCCCCGAGCGCATGGAGGTGGATTCCATCGCCCTGGGCTGCGCGCCGCGCCTGGACTCCTCTATCGAGACGGCATTCCTCCTCGCTGCGCTCGCCGACCGCGCGGGCGACAAGGTCCACGTCCTGGCAGCGGACTCACACGTTCGTGCCCGCGTTTCCGGCGTGCGCGGCCCGAAGATCATCGAGACGCTCGCTCACACCTTCACGGACATCTCCGCGCGCCTGGACGTGACCGACTGGTCACAGGTCGCGGCCACCGTCGAGCAGACGGTGCACCACTCAGCCTTCGTCGTTATCGCCACGAAGATCCCGCCCGCGGGCATGGAGACCGAGTTCACGGATGCCCTGTCGCGCCTGACCGAGCGCCACACGGTGCTCGTGGCCTCGGCGACGGACCCGGACGAGCTGCGCGCGCGCCGCGGCCGCGCGGACGCCGAGGAGGTCTTTTTGGCGGCCTCCGCCGCCCTCTCCCAGCGCGCGGACGAGGCCGGGGCGGCCGACGTGCGCCTCGCCGGCGCCCTCACGCTCCAGGCCTCCGCCGACCTGCTGCCCGCCCGCACGGCTGATCGCTACATCGAGCTGAAGAAGAGCGGGCGCCTCTAGGGGACTCCTCTAGGAGTCGAGCGGAGACCTAGCCGGAGACCGGCTGATAGTAGCCGGCGTCGGTGCCGACGTCGGAGCTTAGCCCGGCCCGATCGGCGCGGCGCCCGAGGAGGAGGATGTAGGCCCAGGCCGCCGCCGTCAGGAGGAGGCCGAGGGAAATCTTGAGGGCGTCGGGCAGCTCGGAGGGCGTCACGAAGCCCTCCAGGAATCCGCTGCCCGCCAGCAGGATCGCGCACCCCACCGCCACGGTCATCGCGGCTCGCGCCGCCTGCCCGACGGCCTGGAAGCGCGACGCGGGGCCCGGGACCAGGAACGCCCAGAAGATCCGCAGCCCGGCCGCGATCGAGATGAACACTGCGGTCAGCTCGGGCACGCCGTGGGGCAGGATGAAGCGGAAGAAGTGCCACGCACCCCCATAGGTGATGACGACCGCGGCGGAGGTTCCCAGTGAGACCGCGTTGTCCCACAGTATTTTGAGGGGGTAGAAGCCGGTGATGCCGGTGACGATGCCAACCAGCGTGATCCAGGCGTTGTTCGCCCACACGGACACGCCGAATTCCGCGTGCGTGTCCTGGCTGTAGTACTCGACGAACTCGGACTGCGCGTAGGTGCGCAGCCTCTCGGGGCTACCCAGCTCGTTCATGGCCTCGGGGGTTGTCATCATGTAGTGGGCCTGGATCGCGCACAGCGCGATGAAGACGGCCATCACCCCCAGGATCACCCAGCGGATGCGGTACAGGGCCAGCGGCAGGGAGACGACGAAGAAGCGGGCGATGACGGCGCCCGTGAGGCCGCCGGTGCCCGCCAGGCGCCCGCGCGCGGCCGACAGGATGCGCGAGAGCTCGGCGATGACGTCGGGGTCGGGACTCACCGTGCGTACGCGCGCCAGGTCCGTGGTGGCGCTGCGGTAGAGGCGGTCGAGCTCGTCGATGTCCTCGCCGCTCAGTACGCGGGCGCGCGTGAGCTCATCGAGACGTTTCCACTGGTTTTTTCCGCTCACCCGCAGCACATCGATGTCCATTGGACTAGCGTGTCACATATGAGCGCGCAACGCATCGAGTCGAGCGACTTTCAGGATGATTACGTCCGCACCGGCGAGGCGGTGAGTCTTGACGTCTCCCCCGCGTCCCCGATGGAGAGGATCGCCTCCGCCACGATCGACGGGACGACGTATCTGGGCGCCATGTTCATCCTCCTCTTGATCGCGACCAAGACCTGGTCGGGCGACTCAGAATCGGCTCTGCGCATTTTCATCATTGCCCTCACGTCCTCCACCTTGTTCTTCGTCCCCTTCGCGGTCGAGGTTGCCACCGGCGGGCGTTCGCTGGGCAAGTGGGCGATGAACCTGCGCGTCGTGCGCGACGACGGTGGCCCCATTACGGCGCGCCACAGTGCGGTTCGTGTCGGGGTGGGGATCGTGGACAACTGGTTGTCCCTCGGGGCCATCGCCCTTGCGTCGGAGTTTTTGAGTTCCAAGGGCAAGCGTCTGGGTGACTTGGCCGCCGGGACGATGGTGTGTTCGCAGGGCTCCGCTGTCTTCTATCCGCCGCTCGTGATGCCCCCGGGGCTTGAGGCGTGGGCTGCCACCGCGACGATCCTGCCCCTGGATGATGAGCTCGTCGCCGAGGCTCGCGCGTTCCTGGGCACGAACCGTTCCCTGAATCGGGCGCTGAGGATCCAGGTCGCGGCCTCGCTGGCGGATCGCCTCTCCCGGCGCGTGCAGACTCCCCTGCCCGAGGGGCTTCACCCTGAGCTCGTGATTGCCGCCGTGCTGGTGGCGCGCAGGGATCGGGAGTGGTGGCGCGAGATCGAGCGGCGGCACCGGGGCGCGCAACGCTTCCGCGAGGCGACCAAGCCCCGCTTCGGCCTGTAGCGCTCAGTCCCGGCCGGCCCCCTCCTCGCCGTCGACGACGGTGAATTGGGCGCGCCTGCGCGCATACGGGCTGGAGGGATCCAGGGGGCTGGAGGTGTCGGGGTTTCCCACGGAGCGCGCCGAGGCGTAGGGCCCGGTGCGTGGGGTGCGCACATCGGGGGCCGAGGCCGGGGCTTGCTGGGCTTCTTGGGCGACCCGTCGGACGGCGTCGACCAGGGCCGCGAGGTCGTCGCCCGAGGGCGGGGCGGGCTCGAAGGTGGTGGCTAGGCGCACGACCTGCCAGCCCAGGGGCGCCTTCAGGTTCTGGGCGTGTTCGTCGCACAGGTCGTAGGAGTTGGGGTCTGCGACGGTGGCGAGGGGGCCGACGACGACCGTGGAGTCACGGTAGTCGTAGGTGAGGGTAGCGACAGCGACGGCAGAGCAGCCGGGCTTCGAGCAGTGTCGTTGGGCAATCACGCACTAAGAGTACGACACTCTGTGCCCGCATCGCGCGCTCCAGCACCCCGTGGACCTACGCTGGTGGGGTGTGTGCGAGCCGACGCCATGTTTCGAGCCGCGACCGGCATGGTCGCGGTCCTCGCGGTCCCCTGTTTTTCCCGGGAACCCCGGCCTGGCGCACGCGCCGAGAGGACTTTGATCTGATGGTCGGCGAGCTCGTGTCGGAGCTGATCGGGCGCTGGCCGCAGGTCGCGACGATCGAGTTCGCGGTCGAGGACGTTCCCCCGTCGAATCCGGCGTCCTGGGAGTCTCACAACGTCGTCGTGGCCCGCATTTTTCCGGCGGATCGACGCCGGGGCCTGCGCGACCGAATCGTCGTGTATCGCCTGCCCATCACGC
>CATWCG010000071.1:0-7917 GCA_958349165.1 uncultured Actinomyces sp.
GCCTGGGACCGAGCCGCGACCAACGCGTTGCGCCCTATAACCTTGGTTTACTATCGCCATCCGTTGTTGTTATAGTGTGCAACCGTGACGCCATCCCCGTCGCATGAGCGGCGCGGCTTCCCCGAGGCCATCGCCCCCCTCACACAAGGAAGATCATGTCTCACCTTTCCCGTTCCTGCATACTTCTCGGCATCGGCGCGGCCCTCATGAGCCTGGGCCTGTCCGCTTGCTTCCCCGTCTCGCTGAGGCCCCACAGCTCCTCCGGGGGCTCGTCCGGCGGTTCTTCCGGGGGTTCTTCCGGGCCCACCAGCTCCGTCCTTGACCTATACGTCGGCCAGTGCATTCAGGACCCGGGCGAGGGCACTGTTTACGACGTCGAGAACGCGGTGTGCACGACGGAGCATTGGGGGGAGGTTTACCACGTTATGACAATCACCTCCTCGCAGATGCCCTCCGAGGACGACATGGATGACATGGCCTCGAACGCCTGTATCGACGCCTTCGAAGCCTACGTGGGCAGGCCCTACGACGAGTCCGACCTGGATATCACCTGGTACTTCCCGACCCGGGAGAGCTGGGAGGACGGGGATCGCTCCCTCAAGTGCATCGCGATCAGCGGGGACGGCGACCCCCTGTATCAGCCGGTGCGCAACTCGGGCCTGTGAGCCGCCTCTGGCCGCGGCGTGATGTTGCTGTGGCTCATGTGGCAGCCCGGCATGACCCAGGCCACCTCCCCTTTACCGTTCGGTATTTGAATTGTTATAGTGACAACAGCATGGCGACGGGCACCACCCTGGGCCCGCGTTGTCACAGCTGAGCGGTTTCGCCTCCCGCGGGCCGCGATCCCATCTCATCAAGGAGTACTATGTCCCACGCAATGCGTCCCGCCCTGGCTCTCGGTGCCTCCGCCGCGATCCTGGCGCTCGGCCTGTCCGCTTGCTCTGGCCTGCCCTTCGGCGGCCGCACTCCGTCCGATCGTTCCTCCGAGACCTCCTCGTCGCGCTCCTCGGAGAGCCCCTCCCCCGAGGCCACCGGCTCCGACACCTCCGCGTTCGCGATGTACGTCGGCCAGTGCATCAACACCCCCGACGGCGCCGCCGCGACCGTCGAGGAGTTCGACTGCAACCAGCCGCACACCGGCGAGGTCTTTTACATCCACAACCTGACGGATGCGACGCGCCCGTCCGAGGACGACATGGAGAAGAAGGCGACGGATGCCTGCCTGGCAGCCTTCTCCCCCTACGTCGGCAAGGACTACGAGGACTCCAGCCTGAGCATCGTGTGGATGTACCCCACGGTTCAGACCTGGGCGACGGGCGACCGCGAGATCGTCTGCATCGCGACCACCGATGACGATTCGACGCTGAACCAGTCCATCAAGGGCTCCGGCATGTGATTCGCATCCCGTGCGGCGGCGGTTCGGCTTCGGCCGGGCCGCCGTCGGCGTCTCTGGGCGCTCCCCGCGCGTTCGGCAGCGCGCTCTCGCCCGTTTCTCACAGACGAGGCCCGGGCGCGCCCCGCGGCGTTATATAGTGGAAATAGCACTACGACCAGTAATCAGGCTCGCCGCGCCGCGCTCTTCCATCACGTGTGCGAAGGCGTCGTTGCTCCAAGGAGAATCATGTCTCAACGTTCTTTCGCATCCCGCACCGCGCGCCCCGCGCTGCTCCTCGGGGTCTCGGCTACCATCCTGAGTCTGGGCCTGTCCGCCTGTTCCGTGTCAATGTCTGGAACTCGCAAGCCTTCAAACGGCTCGCGCACACCTGCGGCCTCCGCGACGGCCGATACGCAGACGCAGACACACACCGGGGAGTGTTTCCAGTTCGGGCCCACTGAGGACAGCGATGTCACCAGCGTCGACTGCAACCAGCCTCACGATGGGGAATACTTTCATATTTTTGACTTCGCAGGCACGAACCTTCCGTCCGACGACGAATTTAACGACGAGAGCGACGAGATCTGCGGCCTGATCTTCGAGCACTACGTCGGCAAGCCCGTCGCGGACTCCACGTTGGACTACGACTGGATGCTTCCCAGTTCACAAACCTGGGCAAAGGGCGACCACACGGTGCAATGCTACCTCTTCACCAAGGACGACAGTAAGCTCACCGGTTCCGCGAGGAACTCCAACATGTGACCCTGTTTCTACACGCGCTTGTGGCGGCTCGGCTGGTACCGGGTCGCCTCAGTGCCGCTTCGAGGCCTTGCGCGGCTGGGTTGCGGGGTTCTTGGTGGTCACGCCGTGCGTCTCCAGGGCGACGACGAGGGGCCCGTCGGCCCCCAGCTCGACGTGGGCGACCAGGATCTGGCCGTGCTTGAGGGTGGGGAGGTCGCCTCCCGCGACCGTGTGTGCCCCGTAGGCCCGGAGTTCCTCAACGATGAGGTCGCGCGCGGCTCCGGTCACGGACACGAGGGTCGTGCCGCCCGGCTCGCGTAGGCGCTGCGCGGCGAAGGCGCGCACCCGGCCCGCTCGAGCGTCCGCATCGATCTGTTCGGCGGCCTCGGGCTGGGCGCCGAGGGCATCCACGAGCGTCACGGGTCCGCCGCCGAGCGCGGCCCACGGCGCGAGGGCCTGGCGCGCCCGGGCGCTCGGGGACGCGAAGGCGCGGTCGACGCCGAACGCGCTCAAGAGGTCGACGAGGTCGAAGGCCTGTCGCACGCCGAATCGGCCGAGGGGCGGATCGGCGGGCCGTTGGGCGTTCCGCGTCGTCAGGGCCGAGGCCCGCTCCACCTGCGCTGCCCGGCGCGCCGCCGCAGAGGCGACGATCGCGGGGCTGGGCACCGGGCGTGACTTGGGGGCTACGGCGGGCGCGGTCGCGGGCGCGGCGGACGTGTGGGTCGCTGGCGCTGGCGTGGTCGCGGCGGTCGCGCCTGCATCCGCTGACGTGAAGGCGCTCTCAGGCGCGGCGTCTGCGGGCCCGGGGCGCAGGATGAGGATCGTGGAGGTGACGAGGCGTCCTTCGCTGGCGCGGGCGACGAGGTCGGCGAGGAGACGACGGTCGCCTCGTCGGGTCAGCATATCGGAGGCGGCCTCGGGGCTGGCCCACGTGGTCTGGTCGATTTCGGTGCGCGGCGCGCGAGCCGCGGGGGCGCGCAGGCGCGCGGCGGCGGCGTCGGCGGGCAGTGGCGTGCCGACCCAGTAGTGGACTTCCTTGGTTTGCCCGCCGCCGAGCCGGTAGCGCTGGGTGGTCAGGGGCGCACCCAGGGTGATGATTTGGCCTGTCTCTTCTTCGACTTCGCGCACGGCGGCGGCGAGGAGGGGTTCACCGTTTTCGGCCTTGCCTTTGGGCCAGGACCAGTCGTGGTAGCGGGGGCGGTGGACCATGAGGACTTCGATGTCCGCGGGGTCGATGGGCTCGCCGGGGCGCGCGACGCGCGCGGGGTCGGCGAAGCGCCAGACGAGCGCGCCCGCGGAGCGAACGAGTCGCTGGGGGCGTGGGGCTGGCATCGGGCGCATAGGGTCCAGGGTAGTCGCCCCGCGCCGACCGCGCCCTGATGGGCGCGCCACCTTCACGAGGTCGGGGTTGCGCCGGGCGCGAATCCGGCGGCCTCGTGGGCCGTGACGAGCGGGCGGAAGGGGCGGCGGGGGACTGGCTCCGCCCCGGTGGACGTGTCTCAGTCGAGCGTGCCCACGGCGGCCTCGCGGGCCGCGACGTCGAGCTCGTCGGCGGTTGCCAGCAGGGCGGAGTGGCGCATGGTGACGCGGTGGGCGAGCGGGTCGGTGGGGTCTTCGATCCACAGGGCCCCGGCCTCGCCGGCGGCGAGGACGCGCATGGCGCGGGAGGCTTCGCCGAGCACGTACTCGAGGTCGTCGTCGGTGAGGTCGCCGCGCAGCAGGGAGTCGACCTCTTCCATGATGAGGCTCAGGGAACGCAGCTCGACGGGCGCCTCGAGCCCCTGGATGATGGGCGCGCGCGAGCCGTCGGCGTAGCGTTCGGCCACCAGGAGCGGATCGCGGTGGTACCACTCGTGGAGCAGGTAGACGCGCCACAGGGCGCCGGGGAGGGTGAATTCGGGGCTGCGCGACCACACGTGGGCGATGGTGTCGATGCCCCGGGTGCGCACCGTATCCCGGAGGCGAGCCACGTCCTCGTCCGTGAAGGAGTCGTCGCCGATGCCCATGAGCGCCCACGCGGCGGTGTGCGCGACGGCGGCGAGGGAGGCGGGGTCTTCGTCGCCGATGATCGTTTCCGCCCGCGCGGCGTCGAGCATGGCCGGGCGGCGAGGGGTGTTTGATTGGGCCATGGGGACCGCTTCCTTCTACAATGTGGGCATGGGCCTATAGCTCAATGGTAGAGCAGCGGACTTTTAATCCGTAGGTTGGGGGTTCGAGTCCCCCTGGGCCTACTGGTCGCCTCGGAACTTTCCGGGGCGTTCACGCTATCTGCGGGCGCGCGCCCGCGCTGGAGGTGCACGGATGGATCCTCGTTTGTCTCGCGCGCATGGTGCTTTGGCCGGGCTGGCGCTCGGGGACGCGCTGGGAATGCCGACGCAGGCGATGTCTCCTGAGCAGATTCGCGCGGTGTACGGGCGGATCACGGGCCTGGTGGATGCGGATGCGAGCCAGCCGTATGCGCCGGGGATGCCGGCCGGCTCGGTCACGGACGACACGGAGCAGGCGCTGTTGGTTGCTTCTCTCCTGGTACGAGGCCGGGGCTCCTCCTCGGGTCGCGTTGCCCTCAATGCGGTCGAGTTCGCCCACTCCCTGCTGGCCTGGGAGGATTCGATGATCGAGCGCGGGTCTCTCGACCTGCTGGGCCCCTCCACGAAGGCGGCGCTCGAGCGCGTGCGCGCGGGCGAGGATCCGCTGAGCGTGGGCGGTGCGGGGACCACGAATGGCGCGGCGATGCGCGTCACCCCGATCGGTATCGCGGTCTCGACGGCGGATCCGGAGGCCTTTGCCGAGGCCGTGTGGTCCTCGTGCCGGGTCACGCACGCGACGCGCCAGGGTTTCCAGTCGGCTGCCCTCGTGGCGGCGGCCGTGTCCCTGGGGATCGATGCGGCGCGCTCGCCTTCCCTGGACTTGAGGAGCCTGCTGTGGAAGGCCGTGACCTACGTCGATTCCCTGCCCGAGCGCGGCGCGTGGACCCCAGACCCGGACGTTGTGGCGGCGACGCGCAGGGCCATGCAGCTGGCCGTCAACCCCGCCTCCTCGTCCCTGGAATGCCTGGTTGAGCAGGTAGGCACGTCCGTGGCTTCAGCCCACGCGATCCCCATGGCCTTCGCGCTGCTCACGCGAGACCCCTCCCCACGCGCCCTCCTGGACGCCGCCAACATCGGCGGGGACACCGACACGATCGGCGCGATCGCGGGCGCAATCCTGGGCGCGACCGTCGGGGTCGAGGTTCTCCCCGCAGACAGCCTCTCGATGATCGAGGAGGTCTCCCACCTCGGCCTGCCCTCCGTCGCCGGGGATCTCCTGGAGCTGCGCAATCAGGCGCTCCTCAGCAGCCAGGAGGACGCTCCCTCGAATACTCCGTCGGAGGGCACGAGCGACGCTTCGCGCGACGGCACGTCTGCGGTGGAACCAGCCCCCGCCTCGTCGCCCACCTCCCCTGCGGGCCGAGTCGTCCTCATGGGGCAGATCCTCGTCGACCTCGCCGTGCGCGGCGACGCCCTACCGGGGCCCGTCGGCGACGTGTGGGCCGTCGACGAGGGGATGCACGTGGGCGGGGGCTTCAACGCCCTCGTGGCGGCGCGGCGCATGGGGGCCGAGGCCGTCTCCCTCAGCCCGATCGGCGACGGCCCCTACTCCTCGCTCATCCAAGCGGCGCTGACGCGCGAGGGGATCACTGACCTCGGGCCTTCCGTCGCGGGCATCGACAACGGGTTCTGCATCGCGTTCACGGACCACACGGGCGAGCGCACCTTCATCTCCACAAAGGGCGCCGAGACGATGGCACCCGCGAGCGCGTGGGCGGATTTCGTGCGAACCATGACTCCTCGTGACGTCCTCTACGTCGACGGATACCTCATGGACCACCCCGCGAACAGGGAAGCCGCTCAGGCTGCGCTGCGCGCCCTGCCCGAGGGCGTGCGCGTCGTCCTGGACGTCTCCCCCGTCATCGGAATCCCGGACGGCTTGCCGACGCGCGACGTCATCATCTCGATGAACCACAGGGAGGCTCAGGAGATCGGAAAGCGGACGGCCAATCGGAGCCTCCTCGACCGGTGCGCGCAGCCGCTCGGGGCCGCCGAGGCCGTGTGCGCCACGGTGCGCCGCCCCGTCGTGGTGCGCGCGGGAGCGCAGGGCGCATATTTCCTTCGTCCCTCGATGGCTGCCACGGATGCCGTCGATGAGGACGCGTCCCACGTCCCGACTCCTCGCGTCGAGGCGATCGACACGAATGGCGCGGGCGACGCCCACTCCGGGGTGCTGGCGGCCTCCCTCGCACAGGGGATCCCCGTGGAGAGGGCGCTTCTCCTCGCCAACTGCGCGGGCGCGCTGTCCGCGACGGTCGTTGGCCCGGCCTCGTGCCCAACGCGCGAGGAGATCGAAGCGGCGGCGAGCGCGCTGGAGGAACGAGCGGACGCGCTGGAGGATCGGTCGGGCGGGGAGGCAAGCGCCGAGGGGTCGTGAGCACGGACGACGCGTGAGCACCACCGGAGCACATGTGTGCACGTCATCGCCTGCGGCGTGCGAAATGCGTTAAATTTTCAACCGAGTCGTCTATTTAGCGCCCCCAAGGGTGCACAATGACATCATGACGACAAACGACACCCAGGACCGCGACGGCATCGTCGGCGGGGCACTCACGGTTGCCCTGCTGATCACGCTGGCCGTACAAAACGCTGTGCCCCCGATGGCCACAGACATGTACTCCTCCGCGTTCCCGCAGATCACGGCGGACCTGGCGACGAACTCGACGATGCTCGGGTTCACGCTCACCACCTTCTTCGTGGGCTACGCGTCCGGGCAGGTCCTGGGCGGCGCTATCTCGGACCAGATCGGGCGACGCCGCCCCATCATCGCGGGCGGCATCATCGCCCTGGTCGGCTCCATGATCTGCGTGTTCACGCCGAACATCTGGGTGCTCCTCGTGGGGCGAGTCTTCCAGGGCCTCGGCGGCGGCGTCGCCTCGTCGGTGGCGCGCGCGATCCTCGTCGACGTCGCACACGGCAAGACGCTGGCGCGCGCGATGAGCCTCATCCAGGCGATCGTCGGCTTCGCACCGATGCTCGCCCCGGTCCTCGGCGCGTTCATCATCACGCACGCGACGTGGAGGGTCATCTTCTGGGTGCTCGCCGCCTTCACACTGCTCATGGCGGCCCTCGCCTGGGTCGTCGTGCCCGAGTCCCTGCCCGAGGAGCGCCGCCACCCCGGCGGTATCCCCAGGTTCTTCCACGGCCTCGTCCAGGTCGTGCGGATCCGCCCCTTCGTGGGCTTCATGCTGGTCAACGCCTTCTCGAGCTTCTGCATGTTCGGCTACATTTCGAACGCCACCTACGTCCTCCAGGGGCCGCTGGGCCTGTCCCCCATGGCTTTCGCGTGGGTGTTCGCGTTTAACGCGCTGCTGTCGACCGGTTTCGCGGTGGTCAACGTGCGCCTGATCTCGCATTTCACACCGCGCACGCTCATCATCACGGGCCTGACGATCGCCGCGACGGGCGTGGTGACGCTGGCGGTCTCAACGTTCCTGCTCGACCTGCCGCTCATTCCGACGTGCGTGGGCTTTGCGCTCATTATGACGGCGAACGCGTTTATCTTCGGCAATTCCGGCGCCCAGGCCATGAGCGAGGCGCGCGAGCAGGCGGGCACGGCCTCGTCCGTCATGGGCGTCTTCCAGTCCCTTGCCAACGGCATCGCCGCTCCCCTGGCGACCTCGGGCGGCGACAGCGCCGTGCCGATGGTGCTCGTCATGATCGTCGGCTCCGCCGGCGCGTGGTTCGCGTTCTGGGTGATCGCCCGCGGCGGCA
>CATWCG010000072.1:0-7852 GCA_958349165.1 uncultured Actinomyces sp.
GCAGACGTCGCCACGGGTGTTCTCCAGGATCAGGACCGATGGATGCGGGAAGCAGCCGTGCACAATGGTGGCAGTCGACTCGAGCGCCCGCGTGTTGCCGAGGGAGGCCCGCACGAACAGAACCGCGTCGATACGACGATCCGTCGCTGGAGCGGCGGGAATACGAGTCGTGGTCTCCTGTGCGACTCCCAGGAGTGTCAGCGCCTCAATCTTGCCCAGACCTTCGCGCTGCGTGCGCGTCAGCTCCGCCTCGCGCTCCAGCACGTGGACAGGAATCGGGCGCTCGAAGCGGCGGACGCCGGGTGGCATAGCCAGTGTCGACGCCCAATCGATGGAACTCACAGGAGCACCACAAAGCTCACCAGCGAGAAGTCAGCTTCTGACG
Source organism: uncultured Actinomyces sp. (assembly GCA_958349165.1). Taxonomy (GTDB): domain Bacteria; phylum Actinomycetota; class Actinomycetes; order Actinomycetales; family Actinomycetaceae; genus Pauljensenia. The sequence goes on from CATWCG010000072.1 coordinate 386, forward strand.
AGGCGCCCTGGGCTATCGCTCCGGGCGTGAACAGCGATTCGAGGGTCGCCTCTTCTCCCTGCCTGATCGCCGCTTCGACGGCCTGGGTCAACATAGCCGAGTACTCGCTCATGTCCTCACCATCACATGTTGCTCGATCGAATTGCGCGCACAGGGCCTCCAGTGGCTCACGGTGTCCCTCGCACAACCGCCTGAGCAGGTCCAAGGAACACGTTGGATGGGACAGCGCCGGTGTGCCCGCCGCGTCCCGCGGCACATAGATCAGAGAAAGCGGGGCGTGTGCGCGGCTGGCATCACTGGTGCCGTCACGCTGTTGCAGGCAGAAAATCACTCCCGGCCTCACCTGATCTCGCAGGTCATCGGGGATTGACACGACCGCGTACAAGCCCGTCGCCGCGCCTTCCAACGCGCCCGGGTTCGCGTTCATGTAGCGCTCCAGCTCGATCCGGTAATCGTCCAACGCAAAATCAGTGATCGACATTCCTCGCCGCATGTCTTCGAGGTCGAGGGTCTCGCTGCGCAGGGCACGCAACTGTTCCGAGCGATACTCCAGGTCGTTCATGTCCTCCGAGGGGGTGAGCAGATTCTCCTCACCGGAGGCGCTCGCATCGCCCAGAGCCATGCGTGCCTTCACACGCGACTCAAGCTTAATGTAGGACTCCAGGTCGACGTCCGGCCAGAAGGTCACCATCTGAATGTGCTTGTTCGACGAGCCGAGGCGATCGATGCGGCCGAAGCGCTGCACGATGCGAACAGGGTTCCAGTGCACGTCGTAATTGACCACGCAATCGCAGTCCTGGAGGTTCTGCCCCTCCGAAATGCAATCCGTCGCGACGACAATATCGATCTCGCCCTCCCGCTGCGCAAGAGCGATGGTTTCCTTCGAACGAGGCGAGAAACGACCGAGGATATCCTCGAAGCCACCACGCGCCCGTCGCTTCCCGGTGACGCGATTGCGAGTGCCCGTCACCTGCGCGCACGTCAGACCACGGGTCCGGAGCAGATCCGGTGCCAACTGGTCATACAGGTAGGTAGCGGTGTCAGCGAAGGCGCTGAAAACGAGTATTTTCCTGTTACCCGGATTGATCTGTCCAGCTCCGGTCTTCTCCGCGATGAGTGTCCTTAACGCGCCGAGCTTGGCATCCCGATCCGGGGTCACCGCGCGAGCATAACCGATCAGCTCGTCGAGGATCTCGATGTCGCGTGACAGGTCCGCAGACAAAGCCTCGCAGTCCACGTCGCGCAAGTCGACGCGAATCTGGGCCCCGACCTCGAACATCTCGGCATCGCGGTCATCGAGGCCGTCGTCGAGCCCCTCGGTCCCATATCCCACGTCGACGCAAGCGAGAGCATCGTCGTTCTCGCGCGCGTCAAGCGCCGCGAGTCGGCCCAGGATGTCGGCGCAGGAACTACGCACGCGGCCCAGCGTCGAACGGAAGGCACTCACGGAGGACTCCATGCGCTTGAGGAGATTGACACGCATCAACACGGCAACCGCGTTCGTCCGATGCAGTTCGCTGCCGAAGTCGTTGCCGAAGCCCTCGCGGTAGTCAGCCTCGTAGGCTGGCCGAGCATCCTCGCGCACATAGGACAGAAGCTGATACTGGGCGAACGTCAGGTCGCTGATCATGTCGTAGAGCGCCCCGATAGGAGGTAGCTCGCCGCGTGAATCGATGGGAACCTGCACGTTGCGCGGAGTGAGGCGGGTGGGGAACGTGCCCGTCTCAGCGCCATAGTACTTCGCCACGTGCTTGCGGCTACGCGCGATTGTCAGCGCATCGAGGAGCCTGAAATAGTCCGCGTTCACGTACTCGGCGAAGCTCTGGGTCGTGTGTCGTCCATGCGCCTGCGAGCTCCACAGATTGAAGCGCTTTTGTGCCAGCCGCATCACCGAGTCAATGGACGTGATGCCGTCGGTCTTCTCGAGGTAGTCATCGCGGCCCTCCGTGATGAGCTCGATCTGGTGACGCAGGTCGGCGAGACGATTGTTGATCGGGGTCGCCGACAGCATGAGCACCTTCGTGCGTCCGTTGGCCCGGATGACCTCGTTCATCAGGCGCGTGTAGCGATTCGTGCTCGCCCCGGTCGCGCTCCTGTTGCGGAAGTTGTGGCTCTCGTCGATGACCAACAGATCGAATGTCCCCCACTGCAGGTGTTCCAGGTCGGTGTCCCCGCTCTTGCCACGGCGGCGCGACAGGTCCGTGTGGTTCAACACCTTGTAGGCGAATCGGTCCTTAGCCAGGGGATTACGTTCATCGCTCGCCTGCGTCCAGAGCGTCCAGTTCTCACGCAGGCGCTTGGGGCACAGGACCAGGACGTTCTTGTTGAGCTGCTGGTAGTACTTGATGACGGCGAGTGCTTCGAACGTCTTGCCCAGGCCGACGCTGTCGGCGATGATGCAGCCGTTGTACTTTTCCAACTTACGAATCGCCCCGATGACGGCGTCCTTCTGGAAATCGTACAGCTTGTCCCAGATCACCGACTCGAAAAAACCGGTGTCTTCACGCGGGTTGTGGTCCTGGTTCTCCTGAAGGAAACGCCGGAAGATGTGGTAGAGGGTCAGGAAATAGATGAATTCCGGGGCATTGTCTGTGTGAAGCGCCTCGACCTTCGAAGCGACCTGCTCGGTGACGTCACAGGTCAGGGCGTCATCGGCCCACACAGACTCAAATTGCGCCATGAGGAATGCGACCTGCGCCTTGGCCTCATCCCCCGCATAATGGGTGATCATCGTCAGCGTGTTCGGTCGGCGCTCGACGCCCAGTCCCTCCAGGGTGAAGGTGGCGCCCTGTCCCGACAACAGATGGGGGCTCACGCCAGAGCCTTCGATGACGTAGGACGGCGGATGCTGGAACATGTGCTCGCGCCGCACGGAACGCAGGGTGACCTTCTCCCTGAGCCAGGATGCACACGCCCGCGCGAGAGCGCGCTGGTTCAGCTTGTTGCGCAACGACAGTTCCAAGTCCGAGTCAGCGAGCGCTCTTTCTCTCTCGCACTGCGCCCGTCGCGTGATATCGAACTCGGGAACATCGGCGAGCCGTTCCATGTCCGATATGAATGTCGGCTCGTTGAACAGTACGCGCACGGAATCGAGGCGTTCAAGCTCCTCGCGGAGCTCTCCGAAGGCGAACAGGCTGACGTGCGCGCTGATAATCGACAGTTTCGCATCGTCGTCAAGGGTGGCACGCAGGGATTCTCCCAGGCGTCTGCCCTCGGTGTTGTCGAGCACCTCTATGGGCACCGTTCCTCTCCTTCATGCCGTGACTCACATTAGGTTACCGGAACAGCATGAGGAACGGGACGAGCGACACCGGTGCTGCTCGTACAGGACAACGGCACGGGCGACAACGGTGACCGTGGGGCTGCATACGAGTGTCCCCGGAACCAAGGGGTTCCGGGGACACCGAGAAGACGGGTAGCTCAGATGTTGAAGCCGATCGCGCGCAGCTGCTCGCGGCCGTCCGGCGTGATGCGGTCGGGGCCCCACGGCGGCATCCACACCCAGTTGATCTGCACCTCGTCGGTCACGCCCGACAGGATCGTGTGGGCCTGACGCTCGATCACGTCGGTCAGCGGGCAGGCGGCCGACGTCAGCGTCATGTCGAGGCGCACCTGATTCTCGGGGCCGATCACGACGCCGTACACGAGGCCCAAGTCGACGATGTTGATGCCCAGCTCGGGATCGATGACGTCCTTGAGGGCCTCCAACACGTTGTCGGCGGCCAGGCTCCCCTGCTCGACGACGTCAGTTCCGTCGATCTGGCGAGTGGGGGCGGGTGCCTGCTCGGCCTCGTTCGAGGCGGGCGCGCCGAAGCGCTGCTCGACGGGCTCGGACTGAGCCATCGGGTTACTCATTACGGTTCCTTTACTGCTCGGCGGGCTCGCCCGCATGGGAAATGTCGATACCGGACTTGGCCATCGCGTCGCGCAGGGCATACCAGCCCAGCAGCGCGCACTTGACGCGGTTGGCGAACTGGGACGTGGACTCCAGGGCGGCCGCGTCACCGAGCTCGTCAAGGATCTCGTCGTCGACGCCCAGGTTGCGCGAATGCATCATGACTTCCATGTCCCGGTAGAGGCGGCCGATCTCCTCGGCGCTCTTGCCCTGGGTCAGATCCGTCATCATGGACAGGGACGCGCGCGAGATCGAGCAGCCGTCGCCGTCCCACTGGACGGACGCGAGAGTCTGTCCGTCCAACGTCACCCCGAGGGTCACCTCGTCGCCGCAGGTCGGGTTCACCTGGTGGGAGGATGCGTCCATCCCCGTAGGATCGCCCTCCCCGTGCTTTTCGCGCGCATGATCCAAGATGACCTGCTGATACAACTGCTCGAGACTTCCCATAGCTACCTTTCCAAACTGCTTCGAGGGCTGCGACCGATTCTACCGGCCGAAGAAGGCTTGTACCTTCGACAGGCCATCCACCAGACGCTCGATCTCTTCCGGCGTGGTCGTGGGCGCCACGGAGGCTCGCGCCGACGAACGCACCCGGAAGAAGGTGTGCAGCGGGATGGCGCAATGGTGTCCGACGCGCACGGCGACGTCCACCGAGTCCATGAACTGTCCGACGTCGTGGGGGTGCACGCCATCGACGGCGAAAGCCACGACGCCGATGCGGTCCACGTCCGTGTTGGGACCCAGCACCGTGATGCCCTCGATCGAGGAGATTCCCTCGAGCATGAGGCGCGTGAGCGCGTGCTCGTGGGCCTCGACGCGGGTCATGTCGAGCGCCGACATGTAGCGCAGCGCCTCGGACCACGCGGCGATCTGTGCGACGGGCTGGGAGCCGGCCTCGAAGCGTTCGGGCGGCGCCATGAAGGTGGATTCCTCCATGGTCACCCACTCGATCATGGAGCCGCCGGTGAGGACGGGGGGCATTGCCTCCAGGAGCGAGCGCCGACCCCACAGGGCGCCCGCGCCCGTCGGGCCGAGCATCTTGTGGGAGGAGAACACCGCGAAGTCCACGTCGAGGGTGGACAGGTCGAGGGGCATGTGAGCGCTCGACTGGCAGGTGTCTAGCAGAATGAGCGCTCCCACCGCGCGAGCGGCGGCCGTGATCGCGGCGACCGGCGAGACGGCGCCGGTCACGTTGGAGACGTGCGTGAAGGCGACCAGCTTCGTGTTCGGGGTGATGACCGAGAAGGTCTCGAGGTCGATGCGCCCGTCGGGGGTCAGGTCGAGCCAGGCGAGCTCGGCCCCCGTGCGCTGGCACAGCTGCTGCCACGGAACGATGTTCGCGTGGTGCTCGGCCCGCGTGCACACGATGCGGTCGCCGGGTCCTACGCGCATGGGCGCGGCCTGCGCACCGCCCATGCCCTGGGACGCGTTACCCATCGACAGGGCGACCAGGTTGATGGCCTCGGTGGCGTTTTTCGTCCACACGATCTCGTCCGGGCGCGCGCCCACGAACGAGGCCAGGGTGACCCTCGCGCTCTCGAAGGCGTCGGTCGCCTCGTCGCCCAGCAGGTGCGTGCCCCTGTGGACCGCACCGTTGGAGCGTCGGTAGAAGGTAGCCTCGGCGTCGATGACGGCCTCGGGCTTTTGCGAGGTCGCCGACGCGTCGAGGTACGCAATGGGCGCGCCGCCGCGCCCGACGCGGCCCAGGATCGGGAAGTCCGATCGGATCGCGTCGAGCTCGGCGGCGGTGAAATCCGTGGGCACGGGTATCAGAGTCCCAGGTACTTGTCGTAGCCGTTTTCCTCGAGCTCGTCGGCCAGCTCGGGGCCGCCCTGGGCGGCGACGTGGCCGTCAACGAACACGTGGACGTGGCTCGGCTTGATGTAGCGCAGGATGCGGGTGTAGTGCGTGATGAGCATGACGCCGCAGCCGGTCTCGCCGTGGACGCGGTTGACGCCCTCGGAGACGATGCGCAGCGCGTCGACGTCGAGGCCGGAGTCGGTCTCGTCGAGGACGGCGAAGGAGGGCTTGAGGAGCTCCATCTGCAGGATCTCGAGGCGCTTCTTCTCGCCGCCGGAGAAGCCGACGTTGACGTCACGCTCGGCGAAGTCGGGGTCCATGCGCAGGTTTTCCATGGAGGTCTTCATGTCCTTGACCCACGAACGCAGGGCGGGAGCCTGACCGTCGATGGCGGTCTTGGCGGTGCGCAGGAAGTTCGACACGGACACGCCCGCGACCTCGACGGGGTACTGCATGGCCAGGAACAGGCCCGCCTTGGCGCGCTCGTCGACGCTCATCTCGGTGATGAGCTGATCGTCGAGCCAGGCCTCGCCCGAGGTGATCTCGTAGTCGGGGTGGCCGGCCAGCGCGTAGGCCATGGTGGACTTGCCGGAGCCGTTGGGGCCCATGATGGCGTGGATTTCGCCGGAGTTGATCGTGAGGTTGACGCCCTTGAGGATCTCCTTGGGGCCCTCGGAGGTCTCGACGGAGACGTGCAGATCCTTAATGCGAAGAGTCGACATGTGTATTCCTTACAGCTCAGTTGTTACGGGACTTGGCCAGCTCGGCCTCGACGGTTGCCATGAGGTGATCGACCACCTCGGGGACGCCAATCTGATTGATGAGTTCGGCGAAGAAGCCGCGCACGACCAGGCGGCGGGCCTCGGCCTCGGGGACGCCGCGGCTCATCAGGTAGAAGAGCTGCTCGTCGTCGAAGCGACCGGTCGCGGAGGCGTGTCCGGCGCCCTCGATCTCGCCGTTTTCGATCTCGAGGTTGGGAACCGAGTCGGCCTTGGCGCCCTCGGTGAGCACCAGGTTGCGGTTCAGCTCGTAGGTGTCCGTCCCGTCGGCGGCCTCGCGGATCAGGCAGTCGCCGATCCACACCGAGTGCGCGTCCTTGCCCTGCAGGGCGCCCTTGTAGGTGACGCGCGAGAAGCACTTGGGCTGGGAGTGGTCCACGAAGACGCGGTGCTCGAGGTGCTGGCCGCCGTCCACGAAGTAGATGCCGAGCATCGTCAGCTCAGCGCCGGGGCCGCGGAAGTCGGTGTCCGCGCACAGGCGCACGAGGTCGCCGCCGAAGGTGACGACGATGTGCGTGAGCTTGGAGTCGCGGCCCAGGGCGAGGCGCTGGTTCGAGGCGTGCAGGACCGTATCGTCCCATTCCTGCAGCGACACGACGGTCAGGTCGGCGCTGTCGCCGGTCTCGACCTCGACGGTCTGGTTGAGCGCGGCCTGGGCGGAGCCGGTGTGCGAGAGAATCACGGTGGCCTTGGAGAAGGCGGCCGCGCGGATGACGATGTGCTGCGCGCGTGTACCCTCGACATCTGCGACGTTAATGCGCACCGGGGCGTCAAGCTCTGCCTCGGCCGGGATCTCGATGACGGTGGCCTGCTCGAAGCCGTTCCAGGCCACGACCGCGGTGCGGTCGCCGGGAGCCAGGACGGTGCCCAGGCGCTTGTCATCGCGCGCGACGGTCTCGACGGAGACGGGGGCGGGAGCCTCGACGGCCACAGCCGCGTCGCCCGCGTCGTAGTTGGCGGGCTCGAAGAGGCGCTCGATGCGACGCATCGGGG
>CATWCG010000073.1:0-7773 GCA_958349165.1 uncultured Actinomyces sp.
GGGCTTTGAGGGTGGGTTCGACGAAGCGTGACCACGTGTGGACGAGGCCGTGGCTGGCGACGGCTGCTTCGAGTGCGGCCTCGAGGCGCGGGAGGTTGTCGGCGAGGGCGACGGAACGCAGCTGCGCGGCGTTGAGGGGGCCGCTGGCGGGGCGCGCGGAGACGTCGGCGAGGGCGCGTTTGGCGGCCTCGGCGGCGGGTAGTCCCGCGTGCACGTGGTTGACCATGGCGCGCAGGCGTTCGACGTCTTCGGGTTGGTAGCGGCGTCGCGATCCGGCTTCGCGTCTTTCGGGGCCGAGGCCGTAGCGGCGTTCCCAGGTGCGCAGGGTGGAGGCGGAGACGCCGAGTTCGTCGGCGACGGAGGACACGGTGCGGGAGCGGTCGGCGTGCGCGCTGGCGGCCAGTATGGCTCGTGGCATGACCCCTCCTGCGTGTTCGAGTGCTGCTCCCTTCAGATTCTTGCCTGTCGGCCGCGTGAGCGCCACAGGAAGGGAGGAGACGAGCAACTCAAAGTTATTCAAAAAGTTATTCAACATTGGTTCAGGGCGCCCCACGCGTCTTTTTCTGCATTTTCACTGTCCAGACGCCCACATTCTGAGAACTGGCTCATACTTCTAGAAAGGGTCTTGAATAACTACCGCGCAAGTGTCTATTCTTGCGGACATCGTGTGCCGAAAGTGTCGGCACGACAGACAAGAAGGAGGCACCCAATGACTGACGTCTCCCGTCTGCCCGGCCCCATGATCGACGCGTGGGAATGGCAGTACGAAGCGGCGTGCCGAGACCTGGACACCGAGCTGTTCTTCCACCCCGAGGGCGAGCGCGGCTCCACGCGCCGGCGCCGCGCGGCAAACGCCAAGGCGATCTGCGCGACCTGCCCGGTGATCGAGCAGTGCCGGTCCTACGCTCTGGCCGCCCAGGAGCCCTACGGCATCTGGGGTGGAATGACCGAGGAAGAACGACGCGAAGAGATCCGCTCCTCCGGACGCGGACGTCGCGTCTCCTGACGCGCAACAACACTGCCGGTGCGGCATCGCCACCGCGATGCCGCACCATTTTAGTGCCCAGACATCGCCCACCACGCCGATCGACGTTCCCCAGGGAGGACGCATGACCACCAAGGATTCCACGGCCTCGTCCGCGGACAAGGAGACGAAGACGCCCGCCGAGGGCTCTCCTTCCTCCATCTACAAGACGCTCTTCTTCGTGACCGCGCCGATCACCGCGATCCTCGCGGGCGCGTGCGTGTGGATGGGCGTCCAGCTCGCCTCCACCTCACCCGCATCCCAGGCGACCCCTGCGGCCACGCCGACCGCAGCCGCACAGATGCCCTCGGCCGAGGAGAGTGCCGAACCCAGCCAGACCAATCCGAACAACCTGTCGATCATGAATTCGTTCATGCGCCACGACGCTGGCGATCAGCAGGCCAAGGGCGACATCAACGCGCCCGTCACGATGGTCATCTTCTCCGACTTCGCGTGCCCCTACTGCACGAAGTTCGCCCAGCAGGTCGACCCCGAGCTTGAGGATCTGGTCGCGGACGGAACCCTGCGCATCGAGTGGTATGACCTGGCGCAGATCACCGAGTCCTCTCCCCTGGCCGCCCAGGCTGGCATCGCGGCGGCAGAACAGGGCAAGTTCTGGGAGTTCCACGACGCCGTCTACGCGGCGGCCGACCCGAGCGGACACCCCCAGTACTCCGAGCAGGCCCTCGTCGACTTCGCGGCCACGGCAGGCGTGCCCGACCTGGACAAGTTCCGCGCGACCATGCTCGACGCGCACACCGTCGCCAAGGTGGCCTCCGCCAAGGAGCAGGCGCACCAGGCCGGCATCACCGGCACGCCCACGCTCTTTATCAACAAGGCCTACATCCCCGGCTTCCGCGACGCCTCCTACGTGCGTAACACCGTGCTGGCGCAGGCGGCTGAAGCCGCCTCCTGACCAGACAGGCAGCGCCCCTCGGCGGGCGCGACACGGGGGCGGCCCGGAAGGATTCCTTCCGGGCCGCCCCTTGTTGCGTGCGTCAGCGTTCGATCAGCGCTCCACGACCGCCAGGACGTCGCGCGAGGACAGGATCTGGAATTCCTGGCCCTCGTACTTGACCTCGGTGCCGCCGTAGCGCGAGTAGATGACGACGTCGCCGACCTTGACGTCGACGGGGATGCGGTTGCCGTTGTCGTCAACGCGGCCGGGGCCCACGGCGATAACTTCGCCTTCCTGCGGCTTTTCCTTGGCGGTGTCCGGGATGACCAGGCCGGAGGCGGTGGTCTGCTCGGCCTCAACCTGACGGATGACGATGCGGTCCTCGAGGGGCTTGATGGAGATCGACATTGTCGTTCCCTTTCTCTTTGTCACGAAGGTGCTCGTCCTTTCCCTGCCGTCGCGGGGGTCAGGTGCAGGACCGGTCGCGGGTGTTCCCGCGCTTCCTCCATGAGTGTAGTTGCGCACCTGGCACTCGAGCAACCTGAGTGCCAGGCGGTTCACCGACGGCGATGCCGCTCGGCCTCGCCCGCGGGCGCGAGCCGGCCCGGGCCTCGGCGGCGATGAGATGGGACAATGACGCCGTGAGCACTTTGACCCCGATCCTGTCCTCCCCCGGCTGGGAGCTCCTGGCTTCTCTGCAGGCCCGCCAGGAGACGAATCCGATCCCGCTGCGCGAGCTGGGGGGAGCTCTGCGGGCCTCCGGCGTCGAGGCGGAGCTGGCGGCCGCCGTGTTGACCCAGCTCGCGTTGCGCGAGGCGGCGCGCACGAAGTTCGGCCCGGTCGCCTCCCACATGGTGTTCACGCGCGACGGGCTGGAGCAGGCCACGCGGCTGGTGGTGGCGGTGCGTCACGCGCAGCGTTTCCGCAGCGCCGGCGCGACGCGGGTGGCAGATCTGGGGTGTGGGATCGGCTCGGACGCGCTGGCGATCGCCGGGCTGGGCTTGGACGTGCTGGCGGTTGACATCGATCCGGACGCGGCGGGCGCTGCGGCCGCGAACCTGCGCGATTTCGAGGGGGCGCAGGTGCGCCTGGGCGACGTCATGGATCTGGACATCGCCGAGCTTGCGGCCGAGGGCGTGGACGCCATCTTCGCCGATCCGGCGCGGCGCACGGGGGCCTCGCGCGGCTCCGCGCGCATCACGAACCCAGAAGCCTGGTCCCCTCCCCTGTCCGCGGTTCTTCGCCTCGCGCGCACGATCGATCGGGTGGGGGTCAAGGTGGCGCCGGGCATCGCGCACGACCTCATTCCCGCGGATTGGCACGCTCAGTGGGTGAGCGTGGGCGGCAGCCTCGTCGAGGCCTCCCTGTGGTCCCCCGCTCTCGCGCCCGAGGGCAGGGGTCGTTCGTGTCTTCTCCTGGACGAGGCCGGGGCCGCTCACAGCCTCTCCTCTCCTCGCGGGGAGGCCGCCAACGCTCCCGCCGAGCGCGTAGAGGTCGCCCCGCTGGGGGCCATCATCGCGGAAGCCGATCCGGCGGTGATCCGCTCGGGCCTGCTGGCGTGCCTGGCGCAGCGGGTCGGAGCGGGCATCGTGTCCGACAAGATCGCCTACCTGACAGGTGACGATGTGCCAGACAGCCCCTTCTATGACCGCTTCGAAGTCCTGGAGGTGACAAACCTTCGCCCCAAGGCCATCGCCGCCGCTCTCAGATCGCGAGACGCGGGCGCCGTCGAGATCAAGAAACGCGGCGCGGACATCAACCCGGAGGATCTGCGTCAATCCCTCAAGCTTCGTGGCGGAACCAAGGATCTGACAGTCATTGCGACGCGCCTGGAGGGGCGCCACCGGGCCGTCATCTGTCGGCGGTTGCCCGCAAACCTGTAAGGAAGCTCTCCACCGAAGCGGAGCGGCGTGCTGTCACAATGGAGGAAATCAGCGAAAGGAACGCCATGACCTTGCCCTTCGGCTCCTCCCAGCGCTCCACGATCGGTGTCGAGTGGGAGCTCCAGCTCGTCGACCGCGACTCGCACGACCTTCGTCAGAGCGCCGACGCGATCATTGACCGCGCGACGATCGACGGACAGCTGTATCCGGGTGTCCACCGCGAGATGCTCCTCAACACGATCGAGGTTGTCTCCAAGCCGCGCTCGACGGTCGCCGAGTGCATCGCCGACCTCACCGGCTGCGTTGACTTCCTGCGTCCCCTGGCCTCGGACCTGCGCATCGACCTGGCCACCGCGGGCACCCACCCCTTTGCTCGCCCCGGGCGCCAGCGGGTGACCGACTCCGAGCGCTACGCCCAGCTCGTGGAGCGCACCGCCTACTGGGGGCACCAGATGCTCCTGTACGGCGTCCACGTGCACGTCGGCGTCGAAGATCGCGCGAAGATCCTGCCGATTCAGGCGGCGCTGACCGCACACCTGGGCCACCTGCAGGCGATTTCCGCGTCCTCCCCGTTCTGGGCTGGCGAGGACACGGGCTACGCCTCCAACCGGGCGATGGTCTTCCAGCAGCTGCCCACCGCCGGCATCCCCCGCCAGTTCGACACGTGGGAGGACCTGGAGGCCTACACGGACGACATGATCCGCACCGGCGTCATCGAGGGCTTCGACGAGGTCCGCTGGGACATCCGTCCTTCGCCCGCCTTCGGCACGATCGAAAACCGCGTGTACGACGCGGCGACGAATGCGACCGAGGTCGCCACCTTCGCGGCGCTCACCCACGTCCTCGTTGAGCATTTCTCGCGCTTGTACGACGCCGGCGAGCCCCTTCCCGTCCTGCCGGACTGGTTCGTCGCCGAGAACAAGTGGCGCTCGGCCCGCTACGGCATGGATGCGACTCTCATCGTGTCGCGCGACGGGACCACCGAGAGCGCCCGGGACGGCATCGCGCGCCTGCGCGAGGAGCTCGCCCCCGTCGCCGCCGACCTGGGCTGCGCGCGCGAGTTCGCCGGCCTTGACACAATCCTCACGATCGGCGCCTCCTACGAGCGCCAGCGCTCCGTCGCGGCGGCTGCGCGCCCCGGCCAGGGCCTCGACGCCGTCGTAGACCTCATGCGCGCCGAGATGAGCGCCGGGCGTCCGCTCGCCCTCGCGGAGTTCGCGACCCTGAGTGTGTGAGTCCTCCCGGCCACGGCCTCGTGACCGGGTAGACACCCTCCCAGCCGACGTTCAGTCTGTATTCAGATAACCGGAGTATTGTGTCCTCCGGAGAAGTGAACTGCTCGAGAGGACGCCACCATGGCTGAGGAAGAAGCGGGAGCGCCCACACCCCGCACGACCGCTCTAGCGAGGATCGGCGCACCCGTACGGGCGACGCTGCACACCCTGTGGGTCCTCCTTTCCTCGGCGGCCCATCTGACGGCCCGCTGGCTCTCCCGCGCCCCCGCGACGGCGGTCGTCACGGTCGTTCTGGCCGCCGTGTCGGCCAGCTACCTGGTGTGGCGCGACCAGTTCACAGTCCTCGAAGCCGACCCGTCGGCGGGCCACTGGTGGTCGGTCTTCTCCTCCGTCGGGGCGATCCCCGGGCACTTCATTGCCACCGCCGTCGTCGGCGTCATCGCGGTTATTGTCGTCGGCGGCGCGGCCGAGCGTCACCTGGGCACCCGGGCGTGGGTGGCCGCAGCCCTGTCCGGCCAGATCGTCGGAGTCACCGCAACGTGGGCGACGCTACCCCTGCTCAAGCGCGCCGTCAGCGAATGGGGCCAGGCGGTCGGCGCGGGCACTCTGTGGGGGACAAGCCTCATCCTCGTCGCACTCGCGGGCGCGGCCGCCCAATCCCTGAGCTCCCGCTGGCGGTGGAGGGCCCGCTTCCTCCTCATTGGCGTCCTTGTGTTGTCCGCAGCCATCCTCGGATCGGCCATCTCCTACGCGCGCGTGTGGGCGCTCTTGGCCGGCATGGTCGCCGCGCGCCTGGCCGGCGTGCGCGGCTCCGACGAGGACACCGACGACGAGGTGACCCTCGGGCGCCAACTCACCTCGATCGCCGCCCTGTGCTGGGCGTGCGCGGCGGCTCTCACCGTCGTCTCGGCCGCACCCGAAGGACCGCTCGCGCAGATGCGCTGGTCGCTGGGACCGGCCTGGTGGCTCGAGGGCCGCACGGGCGTCATCACGACCCTCCTGTGCCTGGCGCCGATCACGCTCCAGCTCATCTTCGCCTACGGCCTGCGTAAGGGGCGCCGCATCGCCTACGTCGGGACGCTCGTCCTGCAGGGCTTCCTCGGCATCTCGACGGTGACGTCAACCACCGTCGAGCTTCTCGCGTGGAACGGCCCGGACGACCACCTGCGCCCCGAGGTGAGCACGGCCGCCGCCCTGCTGCTCATGCCCGTCCTCCTCAACGTGACGCTGTGCGCCATTACCTGGTGGATGCGCCGTTCCTTCACGATCCACGCCGCCCCCTCGACGACGTCGACGCTCCTGCGCCGCTGGCTCATTCTCATCGCCGTGTGCGCGGCCGTGGTATTCGTGCTCGGGCTGCTCACGAGCGACTCGTTCATCCCCTTCTCCGCGCTGGCCTCGGGCGAGGACCTCTCGGACGCTCCCAACGCGACGCCGCTGCAGGTATTCCACGACTATCTCCTCGCTCTCCTGCCCACGGCGACCGCCTCGATTTTCGAGCCCACGCTCGTTCCCATGACTCTCCTGGCCGAGGCGCCCGTCTTGTGGATGCCGCTCGTCGCGTGGGTCGGCACGCTGGTCCTGGTGCTGCGCGCGCTCCTGGCTCTGCCCCGCGTGCCCGCCTCCTCCCCGGTCGACGATCTCATCCCCCTCCTGCGCGAGCACGGAGCGAGCACCCTCGGGTGGATGCAGACCTGGGAAGGCAACCAGGTGTGGGTCTCTCCCTTCGACGAGGCCGGGGTCGCCTACCGCGGGGCCGGCGGCGTCGCGCTGACCGTCACGGACCTCGCCTACGAGGAGGGAACGGCCTCGCGGGCCATCGCCGAGTTCTCCGCCTTCACCGCCTCCGCGGGCCTGACGCCCGCCCTCTACTCGATCCACGAGGACCTCGCGCAGGCCGCCCGGCGCGAGGGCTGGACGATCATGCAGGTCGCCGAGGAATCGCTCCTCGACCTGCCCGGCCTCGCATTCAAGGGCAAGGCCTACCAGGACGTGCGCACCGCCATGAACCACGCGACGCGCGAAGGAGTCGAGGCCGTGTGGACCACCTGGGAGGAATGCCCGCTCGGCTGGAAGGACCAAATCACCGTTATCTCGCGGGACTGGAGCTCCGATAAGGCCCTGCCGGAAATGGGCTTCACGCTCGGCGGCGTTCGCGAGCTCGCGGTCCCAGAGACACGCATTCTCGTCGCAGTCGACGCCCAGTCAACGATTCACGCCGTCACCTCGTGGCTGCCCGTCTACCGGGGCGGCCAGGTCGTCGGCCTCACCCTGGACGTCATGCGCAGGCGCACCCAGGGGTGGCGCCCCGCCATCGAGTTCCTCATCGGCAAGGCGGCCCTGTCCGCCCAGGAGGAGGGCCTCGAATTCCTGTCCCTGTCGGGCGCGCCCCTGACCCGCTCCGCCGACGACACCTCCGTGTTCGGCCCACTCATCGACGCGTTGGCGGCCATCATGGAACCCCTCTACGGTTTCACGTCGCTGCACGCCTTCAAACGCAAGTTCAAGCCGCGCACGCAGCCCCTCTACCTGGCCGTGCCGGACCCCGCCTCCCTGGCGATCGTGGGCCTGGCTATTTCGCACGCCTACGTCCCCTCCGTGTCCCCCACGCAAACCCTCACGCTGCTCGCCTCCGTCAGCGCTGGCCTCGCCAAACTCGCGGCAAAAGGCGTGGGTGACCTGCGCTCGGCCCGCGCCGCTCGCGCTGCCTCACCGAAGGTGCCAACCCCGGCC
>CATWCG010000074.1:0-7735 GCA_958349165.1 uncultured Actinomyces sp.
CCGATCAGGTGGAATCTTCCCGATGGGGCGCATCCTGTCTGAGGAGCGGCGGTGCGAGCAGGCTAGCCTGACGACACCGCCCTCGACGACGCCTAGGACTGAGCCGCGACCAACACGTTATGCCCATAATCGCCGTCCCGTATGCGCACGAAGTGGCCTGCTTCCGCTGCGCCGACCCGGGGAGGGCGTCCCGGCCTCGTCGAGGGGTGTCAGTAGGAGGACAGCGACCCGGGGAGGGCGCCCCGGCCTCGTTGAGGGGCCTCAGAAAGAGGAGAGCGGCCCGGCGGTGCCCCGGCCTCGAATGTTCTCGAGGAGGGCGTGGCCGTTAGAGCCGTACCAGACGGGGATGGACTCGGGGACCGTCCACAGCGCGTCGGGGACCATCGCCTCGAAGGTGCCGTGGGCCATGAACTGTTCGATCTCTGAGAGGGAACGAATCGCGATACCCGCGACCGCCTGGGGGAATTCGCGCGCGAACTCCGCGTAAATCTCGGGGTCGCGCTGGCCGTCGTCGCCGACGAGGAGCCACCGCACGTGCGGGAACATGCGCGCCAGGCGGCGCAGTTCGCGGCGCTTGTGCTCGGGGCCGGAGCGGAACCACCCGGTGTTTGACGGGCCGAAATCCGTCATGAGGAAGCCGCCCGCCGGGTAGCCGGTGCGCTCCAGGAACGAGCGGACCGTGGGTACCACGTTCCACGCGCCGGTCGACAGATACATGATGGGGGCGTGTGTGCCTTCTGGCACCCCCTCTGAGGTCGCCGACGAGGTCGTGAGCGTCGTCAGCAGTTCCGCCATGCCCGGGACGGCCTCGCGCGAGGAGACCCGATCGAGGAAGGCGTGCCGCGCGGCCGTGACCAGGCGCGGCAGCATGGAGACCATGACGGTGTCGTCGATGTCGGAGACGACGCCGAAGTGTTCGTCGTCGGAGACGATGCGCACGCGCACGCGGGCCGGGCGCCCGGCGCGGATGCGGCCCTTGCGGGGGCGCTCGTACATCGCCGAGGCCGGGGCCGGCAGGGGGGTCGCGGTGCGCAGCGTGGTGGCGAGCTTGGTGGCCGTGTCTTCGGAGAGGCCGAGGGCGCGCACGTCGCCCGCGTGCAGGACTTGGATGGTGGCGTTGTGCCAGCCGGGTTCGAGGCCGTGGCCGAGCACCGTCATGTCGACGAAGCCGCCGCGGTCGGCGAAGGCGAGCCTGCGGGCGTTGCCGACGGTGACGAGGACGGGCTGGCGGGGGACTTGCGCGTTAAAGAACTGGCGCCACCCGCGGCGGTTTTGCAGCCACGTGCGCGACTCGTCGCCGCGGGCCATGAGGACGCGGCCGAGGATGCGGGCGCTGCGCTGGGAGCCGATGCCGCCGAAGCCGACGACGCCGGGGTAGTACCAGCCTTTCGACATGGCCGCGACCAGCAGGGTCGACGCGAATTCACCCGCGCCGGCGGTCAGTGCCAGGGCGAGTGAGGGGGACTCGTCGTCGATGAGAGGAGGTCGAAGCAACATCAGGGTAATCATAGGGCCAATGCACCGGGGAAGCGCAAGCTCCGGAGCGACGGAGCCGCAGGCGCCCTGTGGTAGTCTGACCGCACAGTCAAAAGGAGTGCCGCGAGTCGGTTGTGCGCCTATCCACTGAGGTGTGGGCCTCGTCGTTGCGACAGTGTGGCGGCTAGGCAGCCGGGAGCCGCCAGTCGGGCCACGGACCCAGCAGCTGCCTCGTCCATCGACAGAGAACAATGGTGGTGATGACCATGATTCATCGTGTCATTCGCTTGTGCGCGTCCCGCGTCGTGCGTTTCATTAAGCGTGGTCCGGGTGCGATTCTCGGGATGGCGCTCCTGCTGGTGATCGGCGTCGGGGCGTGTAGCTGGTATCGGGAGCATGTCGCGTGGGAGCGCGTCACGCCCGAGCAGGCGGCGCGGGCTTACGTGCAGATGATCGTCGACGGCGACTTTGAGGCGTGGGACGAACTGAACCCGCCGGAGCCGGGCTGGTGCTACAACGCCGGGTGCACCATGACGCTCACTGAGGTGTCTGCGCAACGCGAGCAGGGCCCCCAGCTTATCGAGCTGAGTGTTCGCCCCACCTACTCCAGCACAAGGTACGAGGCCGATGTGCGCCTCGATGTTGGCGGCGATGAACGCTCCTACTCGATGATCCTCACCCGAGGAGATACCGGCTCGGACCTGACGGGATGGTGGAAGGTCAAGCAAGCACCCGAGGACATGACAGCAGTCTTCGTTGACCCGGCCATCCTTTCGGTCACCCACATTGATGGACAAACCTACAGCGAGCCTGAAGAGTCGAAGACCAGCAAGTGGCCGATGAATTGGCGACTTGCCACCACGACGAGTTTCCCGGGCGTCTACGAGCTCAGCTTGACGAAACTGACGGACCGCGGGCGCACGATGGTAGTGCGTGAGGACACCGGCCAATGGCAGGATGTGGCTGGCGAGAACATTACGATCACCACGTCGGGGCAGTATCGGATCGCTGTCGTGCCGACCGCTCAGGACTTTGAGGAGGTTCGCGCGCTCGCTGAGCAGGAGATGCGCCAATGCCTGAGCGGGCAGCGGTCGCACATATGCAACGGGAAGGTCACCGGCGCCGGAGATGATGGCGTCACTATCGAGGTCAGCCTGGATCAGGACCGCGAGCCCGGTATGTCGATCTTCCGCGAGCGCGGGGGGACCGTTTCCGTGACCCTACCGGACGGGGCGCTCGTGAATGAGAGCTTTAGCTGGCGTTACGCCGTCGATGACCAGGGGCAGACGCGCGTGGAGTTCTCCTAACGGACAGCAGTTCGACGAGGCCGGGGGCCTCGGTCGCCACGCGTGCGGCCGCCCGACCCCCGCTCAGTCGAGGGGGAGCTCGGGCGTCGGGGTGGCGGTGTTCTTGCGCAGGGCGGGCAGGCCGATGAGCATGAGGACGACCATCGCCCACCCGGCACCGGCCATGGTGAAGAGGCCGCCGCGCGCCCCGATCGAGTCGATCGCGGGCCCGGCGATCGCCGTGCCCAGCGAGGTGCCCAGGTTGATCGAGGTCGACATCCAGGTCAGGCCCTCGGTGAGCTTCGCAGCGGACACGGACTGCTGAATGATGACGTTGACGTTCGTCATCGTCGGGGCGCAGGTCAGGCCCGTGACAAGGATGACGGCGGCCATCGTCCAGATGTTGAAGGCGGCGGGGAACAGGCTCATGCCAATCGCCATCGCGATGACGCCGATCGCGAAAAGCTGCCAGGTGGGGCGCCTCCACGTACGCGCCCCGTAGAACAGGGCGGCGGACAGTGAACCGATCGAGAAGAGCGCCAGGAGGATGCCGCCGAGCGCGGGAGCGCCCAGCTCCTCGGTGAAGCTGACCATCGAGACCTCCATCGCGCCGAAGGTCATGCCCATGCCAATGTAGGTGGCAGCCATGACGAGGACGACGGGCTTGCGGATGACGGACTCGCGCGGGGCGTGCGGGTCGTAGGGGATCGTCGCGGGCTCGGAGGAACGGCGAGACAGGAAGAGCGCGCCGCCCACCGCCAGGCTCACGATGGAGATCGCCAAGCCGGTCGCCGTGTGCAGGGCCGTGCCCAGGACCGTGGAGAGCACGGGCCCCACGATGTAGACGAACTCGTCGACCGCCGACTCGAGGGCGTAGGCGGTCGTCAACTGGCCGGGCTTGTTCAGGATCGTGGTCCAGCGTGAGCGCACGAGCGCGCCCGGAGCGCCCCACGTGGCGCCCGCGAGGGCCGCCGGGATGAACAGCAGCCACTCGGGTGCATGCATGAGGGTGGCGGCCACCAGCGCGCACATCGACACGGTGGAGATGATCCACGCGGGCCCCATGACGCGCAGCTGCCCGTAGCGGTCGACGCGGCGCGCGAGGATGGGCGCGCAGAGCGCCATAACGATGATGTTGACCGCGGCAACGGCGCCGGCCATCGTGTAGTTGCCGTACTCGGCGCGCACCAACAGGATCGTGGACAAACCCACCATCGACATGGGGAGGCGCAGAATCAGCCCGGCAGCGGAAAACTTCCAGGCCGAACGGTAACGCAAAATGTCGAGATAGGTACCCAGCATCCCCCTATTCTATCGTCGGTCGGAGGGCGGCAACGCCCGTCACGATGGGGCGTAGCTAACCCCCTTTTCCGCGCGCGAGAGCGGGACGCGGCCACGGCCTCGTCGAGCGTGGACGAGGCCGTGGCCGGGAAACGGGGAAAGGGTCAGTCGCTCACCTCGAAGACGCCGACCTGGCCCTTTTCCGCCAGGGAGAGCGCGTGGTTGACGAAGGAGTAGTGGCCGGCCTCCAGCGGCGTGAACTCGACGAAGCCGCCCTCGGCGGCGCCCAGGGTCAGGACCTGGCCCCAGCCGCCACCGGACCCTCCGCCTCGGATGACGTAGGCGCCCTCGCGCCACACGGTGTCGAACTGGGTGCCCACGACGTGGAAGGTGGTCGCCAGGTTCGGGCCCGCGTCCATGACCCACACGCGCACGCGCTCGTTGGTCTTCATCTGGATGGGGTGCGCCTTGTACTGGAAGGGCACGCCGTTGAAGGCCATCGCGTTGGGCGCCAGGGCCGACAGGAGGGAGGCGTCCGCGCTCTGTCCGTCCGCGCCCAGGTAGAGCTCGGAGGCGACCATCACGTACTCGCGGTCGACCGTACCCAGGTCGGTCGGGTCGATGATGACGGCGCCGAACATGCCGTTCGCGATGTGCATGGACATGGGCGCGGTCGAGCAGTGGTAGAGCCAGATGCCCGCGTTCTTCGCGACGAAGGTGTACTCGAGGGTCTGCCCGGGTTCGATCGATCGCATGACCTGGTCGGGGGAGACGAGGCCCGCGTGGAAGTCCAACGAGTGGCTCATCGTCCCGTTGTTGACCAGCGTGATGTGGAAGGTGTCGCCGATGTGTCCGCGCAGGATCGGGCCGGGCGCGTCCCCGTTGAAGGTCCACGTCTGGCGGGTCAGCGAGCTCGTGACGTTGACGGTCTGCTCCGTGACCGTGAACGTGTAGTGGCGTTCGGTTTCGCTTGTGGCGGGCGGCAGGACCGGGTCGCGCGGGGTGATCGTTGCCGCGTAGTCCGTCAGCTCGGTCGGGGTAGCGGGGCCGGCGGCGGCGTCCTGCCCGTGGTCGTGGCCCGCGTGGCCGCCCGAGGCCGAGGCCCCCGCCGAGGAGGAGGCGCCCGTTGCCTGCACGTGCAGCGTCATGCCCATTTCGCGGTGTCCGGGCAGGGAGCACCAGCCCTCGAGGTCGCCGGAGACGACGCCGAGGTCCAGCTCCTTCGTCTCGCCGGTCGCCAGAGACCCGGAGGTCACGCCGTTCTCGAACACCAGGTCGTGGCGCTGGTCCCCCGAGTTCGTGAAGTCGATGATGAGGCGGTCGCCGACCGGGACCTCGATGTGGTTGGGCGTGAACGCCATGCCCTCGACGCCCACCGACACGCGGGTCGTGTGCCCGGTCGGCGTCACGGACGAGGCCGTGGTTCCCGTCCCCGCGCCCGTGCCCGACGTGGTGGGCGCGGTGGGGTTAGACAGGAAGATCGCCAGCGCGAGCGCCACGACGGAGACAACGCCGATGATCGCGCCCGCCGTGCGGCTCACGGGCGAGTGGTCGCCCGCCGGGCTCATGCGCAGCTTCGGCGTTTCCTTCGACGCGGCGCCCTTCGGGGCGGACGCCTTCGGGTTCTTGCCTCCCGGCGACGGTGACGCAGACGGGTTCAGGTCAGCCACGGCGGCCTCCTTGCGTGGTGGTGGGGGATTGGGCGGCGCGCTTGGCGCGCGCCTGGGCCACGCCGCAGCGGGCCATGAGGACGATGTCGACGACGTAGGTGGCCAGCAGGACCACCCACGCGG
This sequence comes from uncultured Actinomyces sp., assembly GCA_958349165.1. Taxonomy (GTDB): domain Bacteria; phylum Actinomycetota; class Actinomycetes; order Actinomycetales; family Actinomycetaceae; genus Pauljensenia. The sequence continues at coordinate 5,837 of CATWCG010000074.1, forward strand.
CGATGGTGAGGCGCTCGGCGGGGATGCCTCCCAGGGACGCGACGGCGAGGGCGAACACTGCGGCCACGTTGCGAGCCGCCTCCCGGATCGGAGCCCCGGCCTCGAGCACGCCGACCCCGACGCGCACCGCGGACGGGCCGCCGCCGATGACGACGGGCATCAGGTAGGTGAGAGCGCCAACGAAGAGCTGACCCACGCCGGCCGCGCCGAGGATCGGCAGCCACGGCAGGAACGCCGTGCGCAGGCCGGTCGCGTCCACGGCCTCGAAGGCGCGCAGGGACGCCCCCGCGCCGGCGACGAGAATCCAGGCGGCACCCAGCGTGAGGGACCACGCGCCGTACTCGGCCGGTCCCTTCGCCATCGCCGCGCGACAGAGCGGAACGCCCACGCCCAGCGCCGCCGCGCCCACGACGACCAACAACCCCACGGAGGCCACGCGCATCGACCCGGCCACGACTCCCGCGCCGGCGACGAGGAGCGCGGCTACCCACATGGGCAGGGCGCTCGTCGCGAAGGACACGGCCCGCGGATCCATGCGCGTGCGCATCGCGGTCGGCCCCAGCGTCACCAGGGTCCCGCCCATCGTCAATCCCACCCATCCGGCGACACCCGCCAGCGCGTGGGCGACCGTCAGACGATCCCGGGCCTCGGCCAGCCACGCGGGCGCGTTCGCATCGAACATGGCCACCGTGACGAAACCGGCCAGCGTCGCGCCGACCACCAGGAAGAACGCCGCCGCAATGTAGTAGCGAATAATCACCGCGAAACGCGACGCCAGGCGCTCGCGGGACGCGGTGAGCAGCGCCCACCCGTGCCATGCGGCGATCGCGCCGACGACGGTAGCGCCCGTGACGGTCGCGTGCCACAGGCCCGACCACATGCCGCCGATGAGCACCAGCAGGGAGAGATTGAAAGCAATGATGCGCACGGTATTGTCGCGCCCCGCGCGTCGGTCGTCTGGCGCCAGGTGCGCGAGCGCGCGCGTGAAGTACCAGGACCACTGGAAGATCCCGTTCGACAGGACGCCCAGGGTCACCAGGTGGATCATCGTCCACAGGTTCTGCGGGATGAATCCGCGCGCGACGATCGTGACCGCGGCGCACGCCGCCGCCGCGCACATCCACACCGATGTCGCGCGGTCGGTGCGAGGAACTCGAGGCTTGCTCATCACCCCTCCGTTGCGCCCGGGGATGCCGGAACCGCGGAGGGGAAGTCGGCCTCGTCCCCGGGCCCGATCTCGCGCGAGAGTGCGCGCGCCCGGCGAATCGTCACCGTCAGCGTCGTCGCGACGAACAGGAGCACGCCCACGACACCCAGGGTGCCGCCCAGGCGCCACGGGTAGGGGGCCTCGCGCGCGCCCGCGAGAAGTCGCACGGCGAGGGCGACCTGCAGGAACGTGAAGGGGACCCACATGGCGACGTGGTAGGGGACCTCGCGGCGGGCAACCGCCGGGATGATGACGGGCGCGTGGGCCAGCAGCATGGAGACGACGAAACCGATCGTGACCGCGTGGACGACGGCGTCGTAGCCGTATCCGTCGAAGGTCGGCGGCGCGATCACCCACATCAGCGCGGGCACGAGCGCCCACGCATAGCCGCTCAGCATGCACACGGCCGCCAGGCGCGGCAGGCCCTTCATGCGCACGGTGCCGCGCGCGACGTCGTGCCACGCGGTGTCCGCCATCAGGAGCGCGAGGCTCAGGCCGATCAGGGGGTAGCCGACCGCGGGCGAGTAGAGCGCGACCGTCAGGCCCACCATGAGGGCGGCGCTCTCGGCGGTGATGCGCCGCTCCGTGGAGCCGGACGCGAAGGCGAGTCGCGCGAGCTCGACGCGCTCGCCGACGATCGTGACGATCAGGAACGCCAGCCACCACGGCACCGCGCGCGGCGTCTCGAGGCC
>CATWCG010000075.1:0-7714 GCA_958349165.1 uncultured Actinomyces sp.
TGGTGACCGGTTGGCTCCTCGAGGGCGGGTCGTGGTATTACCTGACGCCCGGCAGGGGCGCGATGGCCGCGGGGTGGCAGCGCGTGGATGGGACCTGGTACTACCTGGATCCTGCTTCTGGTGCCATGGTGACCGGTTGGCTCCTCGAGGGCGGGTCGTGGTATTACCTGACGCCCGGCAGCGGCTCGATGGCCACGGGGTGGCAACGCGTCGACGGGACCTGGTACTACCTGGATCCTGCTTCGGGCGCCATGGTGACCGGTTGGCTCCTTGAGGGCGGTTCCTGGTATTACCTGACGCCCGGCAGCGGCGCGATGGCCACGGGTTGGCAGGGCGTCGACGGGACCTGGTACCGCTTTGCCGATTCGGGTCGCTGGCTCGGATAGCGTTGCAATGCCGTGAATGGGGCGGGGGTGACTGAGGGGTCACCCCCGCCCCGCATACACCCGCCCAGGATGGGGTGCCGACGCCCCCTCCAATCAGTCGCTCATATTCTGATCGACCGGGAGAAATGTTCGTATTTCGGGCTCGTCACAGGTTGGACATATGCCGAGAAAATTGCCGGGAAAGCTCTCGAGCGCCAGAGGAAGAGGACTAGTCTTGAGAGAGGAACGCCACTGAGGTGTGAGCGTTCCCCACCACTAGTTTTCGATCAAGTGAGGCACAGATGTCCCATCGACGATTCCCGGCGCTGACGCTGATAGCGGCCGGCGTCCTGGCCCTAACCACGGTCTGCATCCCAGCCGCCACCGCGGCAGGCTCGGGCGCGGCGGCCGCGACCGGGGCCCTTCAGCCCTCGACGGTGCTTGCCCCCACCATCGAGGTCCCGACGACGAGGCTCGACATCTCACCGACCTCGACCGCACTCTCCCTCGGCCAGGCCCTCACCTTCGACGCCGCATACGACTCCGGGCCCGTCTACCCCGGCGACGTGGAATGGGCATCCTCGAACGACTCGGTCCTCACCGTGGACCAGGAGGGCCGCGTCAGCGCGGTGGGCCTCGGCGAAGCGACGATCACCGTCACCGACAAGAACGACGCATCACTCACCTCCACCTCAACGGTCCAGGTCCGCGAGGTTTCCGAGGAAGCAGGCATCGAGCTGTCCGCCTCCGACGTCTCCGCCGTCGTCAACCACAGCGTCTTCCTCAACGCCCTCCTCTCGCCCTCGCTCCAGGGCAGCGCCGTCACGTGGAACGTGACCCCCTCCTCGCTGGGGAGCATCAATGCCCGTGACGACGCGTCCGCCGCAGAGTTCTGGGCCTCGCAACAGGCCGGAACCGGCACGCTCACCGCGACCGTCACCAACGCGGCGGGGGTGGCCAAGACGGTCACCGTCCCCGTGAGCGTCCAACCCGACCCGCGAGGCGACTTCGTCACGAACGACGACGGCGTCCTCGTCGAGTACAGGGGCACAGACCCGAACATCCGGATTCCCGAAGGCGTCACGGGCATCGGCAGCAGCTTCTCGTCAATCGCCCTCGACTCGGTCTGGGTGCCCGCCTCCGTGCGCACCATCGACGACCGCGCCTTCTACGGAACGGGCCTGAAGGAGATCACCTTCCAGGACGACGACGAACACCCCTCTCAGCTCACCGCCATCTACGGCGAGGCCTTCTCGATGACTGCCATCGAGACGCTGACTCTTCCCCGATCCGTCGAGACCGTCCTTCAGTCCTTCGAAAACATGGGGAACCTGACGACCGTGCGCCTGGGACCCAACCTCGGCCCCGACCAGCTCGTGGGAGACTTCCGCTACACGCCGAAGCTCACGAACATCGAGGTGGACCCCGCCAGCGCGAACTACACCAGCGATGACGGCGTCCTGTACACGAAGGACCACTCCCACCTCATCGCCTACCCCTCCGCGAAGAACGCCGCAGGAAACTACCGAATCCCGGAGGGAACCAGCGCCATCGACGACAACGCGTTCGAGAACGCGCAGGTCTCCACCGTCACGATGCCCACCACGCTGCGCACGATCGGCGCGCAGGCATTCGCGCACTCCGGCCTCACCCAGCTCACCCTGCCCGACGGGCTTCGCAGCGCGGGCACCTGGGCCTTCGCCTACACCACCAACCTGACCAGCGTCGACCTGGGCGGCATCACCGCCCTGCCCGACGGCGCGTTCATCGGCTCGAGCTCGCTGGCCGAGGTGAACTTCCGCCCCGACCTCGCCGCGCTCACGACGATCGGTGAGGACGCCTTCGACTGGACGAGCCTGACCACCGCCACCCTGCCCGACACGGTCACGACCATCGCGGACAACGCCTTCGCCAACAACACGTCGCTCACCTCGCTGCACCTGGGCGCGGGCGTAACCTCCATCGGAGCCACGGCTCTGGGAGGGACCCCCTCCCTCGCTACCCTGAGCGTGAGCCCCGCCAACGCCTCGTACTACGTGACGGACGGAGTCCTCTACGAGCACGCCCCGGCCGGCCCCCGACTGGTGCGCTACCCGCCCGCCAAGCCCGGGAGCGAGTTCGAGGTTGCCGCCGGCACGACCTGGATCGGCACATGGGCCTTCGACGGCGCCTCCTCCCTCACCCGCGTCGTCCTGCCCGAAGGGCTCACGACCATCGACTACGGCGCGTTCTACGGCTGCACAAGCCTGACCGACATGGCCATCCCCGAGTCAGTGGACACCGCCAGGGGCGTGGTCAACACCGGTCTTGACACCGTCGAATTCGGCAGCAAGATGCGCGAAATCTCGATGACCGCGCGCGAGTACCGCATGGCCCCCCACCTCATCGTGCGCGGCGGCGTCGACGGCGAGTACTACACCGACGGGGAGGCCTCGAACGGACGCCCCGAGTGCGCCTTCTTCGGCGAAGGCATGACGACCGTCGCCATTCGCTCCAAGGGACCGAAGGTCGTGGTCCTGCCTTCGACCCTCACCCAGTTCGAGCTCGACCCCTTCTCCGCCAAGGGCTTCAAGTCCGACACCCAGGTCTACGTCGCCGCGGCCGAAGGCTCGCCCGCCTGGAACGTTGCCAAGGCCGAACTGGAGAAGGAGGGCATCGACCTGTCGCACCTGCACGCCTACGTGCCCGCCACGATCACCCTGTCGGGCTCCGGCATTGACCAGGCCGATGAGGGCTACGCGTGGACCGGCACCCCGGGCACGGCCCTCACCCTGACCGCCACCGTGAGCGGCGCCGTGCCCGACGGGCGAGAACTGCGCGTCACCCAGGTAGACGCGGACGGCACCGAAACCCTCATCCAAGACTGGAGCGCGATGGAGCAGGAAGGGGAGGCCTCGAGCCTGAACGTCTCGTGGACCCCCAACGCCTCCGGCGCACACCTGCGCGTCGAGACCCGCGACATCACCCGCGTCGTGCGCTCGACGAGCCTGAGCGTCACCGCCGCTCCCGCGCCCCAGCCCACAGCCGGGACGTGGCAGTGGGGCGCTCGCGGCTGGTGGTACCGCTACGCGGACGGCACCTACCCGGCCAGCGAGACCCTCGTCATCGACGGCCAGGTCTACCGCTTCGACGCCGCCGGCTATATGCGCACCGGCTGGGTACGCGAAGACGGCACCTGGTACTACCACGCGATCTCCGGCGCGCAGGCCAGCGGCTGGGTGCTCGACGGCGTCTCCTGGTACTACCTGACCCCGGGCACGGGAGCCATGGCAACCGGCTGGCTCAAGGACGGGGCGTCGTGGTACTACCTCAACCCCGCCTCCGGCGCCATGGTCACCGGCTGGCTCAAGGACGGCGATTCCTGGTACTACCTGAGGCCCGGCAGCGGAGCCATGGTCACCGGCCGCGTGTGGATCGGCTGGCGCTGGTACACCTTCGCCGACAACGGCCAGTGGATCCGCTAGCCGCCCGGGCCACGAAATCCCAGCGTTTTCACAGGTCGTTTCGGTGAACCCCCAAGGAACGCCCCCTACAGTAGGTGTCATCACAAGGGAATAAGGCACGGGCCACGCGGGCCCGGGACCTGCCGACGAGACACTACTGAGGAGTCATCTGGGAGTACTTGCACTGTGTTGATGGGATACGCCGAGGGGCCGACCGCCAGGTCGGCCCCTCGGCGTCTCTGCGTCGGGGCGCCCCGGTCGGCTCCGTCGACTCCGAGCGGTCAGCGCCGGCTCAGCGTCAGTCGTGAATCGGGCGGCGGCGCGTCAACCGATGGCTTCTCGACAGGCATACTGCGCAAGTGGGAGAGGGTACTCATAATTGTGATGGCGCCTCCAGCGCCTGGCTTGTATTCCATAGTCGTCAATGAAGTGAGACCCAGATGACCCATCGACCACCGTCGGCGCTCGCGCTCTCCCTCGCGCTCTCCCTCGCCGCGACCACCCTTGCCGCCCCGGCCGCGCTCGCGACCGGCGGGGGAGTGGGGCCAGCTACCGGCGCCACACCCGCGCGCCCGGCCCCGGCCTCGTCCAGCGACACCCCGACAACGATCATCGTTCAGCTCGAGGACGGCACCGTCGGAATGCGCACCTTCGGCTCGTCCACGCAGAGCGCACACGACGCGATGAGGGCACGCATCGCCGCCGCCGTCGAGGGGGTCGTCCCCGGCGCGCAGGTCACCACCGTGCGCGATTACACCCACGCGCTCGACGGCTTCGCCATCGAGGCCCCCGCATCGGCCCTCCCCGCGATTCAACAGGTCGAGGGCGTCAAGGCGGCGTTCATCGAGGGCACCCACAAGCCGATGGAGACCGCCGCAGAGGGAAGCGGCGCACCCGTCCTCGCCAATGCCTCGTCCCTGGCGATGACCCGCGCGAACCAGACCACCCACAAGGGCGACGGCCAGGTCATCGAGGTCATCGACTCGGGCCTGCAGACGGACCATGACGCCTTCTCCGGCTCGATGGACGGCGTCGACGTGCGCATGAGCCAGGCCGACGCCCAGGCCCTCGCGGGCACACTCCCGCACGGCAGCGCCGGTACGTACGTCAACAGCAAGATCCCCTTCGCCTACGACTACGCCGACAACGACGCGAACGTCGTGCCGACCTCCACCAAAGACATGTCGCACGGCACGCACGTGGCCGCCATCGCGGCCGCCAACGGAGGAGAAGTCCGAGGGGCCGCCCCGAACGCGCAGATCATCGTCGCCAAGGTCGTCCACGACGCGGACGGCGTCATGTCCGACAGCGCGCTGCTGGCGGCCCTCGACGACGCGCTCGTCATCAAACCCGACGTCATCAACATCTCACTCGGAGACGACGCGGGCATGAGCAGCGACGCCGGTAGTATCTTCGCCGGAGTCTACGAGAAACTCACCGACGCGGGCATCACCGTCAACGCCGCGGCCGGTAACGCCTTCTCCAACGCGTACGGCAACAACAGCGGCCAGAACAAGCCGTTTGCGACCGACCCCGACACGGGAACGCTCGGCGAGCCCGCCTCCTACCAATCCACCCTGGCCGTCGCGTCGGTCGACAACCAGGAAGCCCTGTCCTACGTGAGCCTGGGCGACCGGACAATCGCCTACCGCACCGCCCTGGACGGTCAGGGCCAAGCCGTGCCCGGCCTGCGCGACATTCCCGAGAAGAGCTACCGCGTCGTCGACGCGGGCGCCGGCGGGGGCGACGAGCTCGACAAGTACGCGGGCACCAACCGGCTGAGTCTCGCCGACGCGATCGTCCTCGAAGACAAGGGAGGCACCGACACCCGGACCGGCACGGTGATCCGCAAACTCGCGACCACGGCGGCGAGCGGCACGGCGATGACCGACGAGCTCAAGGCCTCGTACCTGACGGGATTCCCGTCAACGCCCGCGGCCCTCATGATCGCCGACACCGACGAGTCCGACTCGCCCTACCAGTCGATCCTGGGCGCCACCACCACGATGCCGACCGTCACCATCACCAAGAAGGACGGCGAAGCGATCCGCCAAGCCCTGTCCGCAGCCAACGGCGCGGACGTGTACCTGAGCGTCACCCACTCCGGCATCGTGCTGGCCTCGAACAATCCGACGGCCTCGGAGTTCTCCGCATGGGGCGTGACCCCCGACCTGAGGCTCAAGCCCGAAATCGCGGCCCCCGGCGGTGACATCATGTCCGCCTACCTCGGCAACCAGTACCAGCGCCTGTCGGGCACGTCGATGGCCTCCCCGCAGGTCGCCGGCATCAGTGCCCTCGTGCGCCAGCGTCTTGCGGCCGACCCCGCCTTCTCCGCCATGAGCGCGACGGACAAGAATGCGCTCGTCACCAACCTCCTCATGGGAACCGCCCACCCACTTATCGACGTCGAGCTGGGGGACGGCACCTACTACTCGCCGCGCAAGGTCGGTGCGGGCGCCGTCGACGCGCTGGCCGCCACCACCGCGACCGTCTACCCGAGCGTCGTGGGCGCCGCCGATCCCTCCCGACCCAAGGCCGACCTCGGCGACGGAACGACGGGCTGGACCTTCCAAGTGCGCCTGACCAACCTCTCCGACGCCGCCCACACCTACACGCTCGGCGGCCAAGCGCTCTCCGAGATGGTCGAGGAGGGGCTCTTCGCCGAGCACTCGCAGAACTGGGCGGGGCAGGGCATCTCCCTGACCTTCACCGGGGATGGCCTCGCCGAGGCCGGGGGCACCCAGCAGGTCACGGTCCCCGCGAATTCGAACGCGACCGTGACCGTCGCGGTGACCCCAGAGGCTGAGTTCGCGGCCTTCGCCGCGCAGAACACCCCCAAGGGAACCTTCGTCGACGGAGCCGTCACCTTCACCAGCGGTGACGAGACCCCGAGCCTGACCGTGCCCTACCTGGGCTTCTACGGCTCCTGGGGCGCCCCCAGCGTCTTCGACGGCAAGTGGTCGGACAACGAGACGACGCCCGTGCACGTCTACCGTTCCGCGCTGGTCAACGCCCACTCGTCTATCCCGCTGGGTTCGCTGAACCCGATGTCGGAACAGCAGGACCTGACGCTGGTCACCACGATCAACACGCAGCATCTCATCATGTCGCGCGCCCCGTGGGCAGAGGCACCCAACACGGTCCTTCCGATGACCGGTATGCTGCGCTCAGTCCCCTCAATGACGCTGACCTACCGCAACTCTGCGGGGCAGTCCGTGCGCTCCTACACGATCAACCGCGTGCGCAAGTCCCTGTACGACCTCGAGTCCGGCTGGACGAAGCCGGGTGAGTTCTCCGGTGAGGACCCCGCCTTCGACGGCTACGACCAGTCCGGCAACGCCCTGCCCGACGGCCGCTACACGCTGTCGATCGAGGCCGCGACGGACGGGCCCTCCTCCCAGACGCACCAGATGAGCTACGAGTTCACGCTGGACACGAAGGCTCCCGTCATTTCCAACATGACGGTGAGCGGCGAGGGCGATGCCCGAACGGTGTCCTTCGACGTCACAGATTCGTCGCCCGTGGCGGCCATCGACTTCTCCGTGAGCCCCGACTCGGTCTACTATTTCCGCAAGCTCGTCGAGGACGATGGAGAGATTCAGGCCGACGGCACGCACCGCTACCACTTCGACATCCCCGTCTCAGAGGCCGCCAGCGCCTGGGCGGAGCAGGGGAACGAGGGCGAGGTTCCGGCCGGCCCCTATGTGTTTGCTTGGGACTGGGGCACCAACCGTGCCGTGCAGGAGGTGCACGTTCAGGGCGATCCGACGCCTGAGCCGAGCCCGGAGCCGACGCCCGAGCCGAGCCCGGAGCCGACGCCTGCGCCTGAACCGAGCCCGGAGCCGACGCCTGCGCCTGAGCCCGATCCGGCTCCCGCCCCGCAGGACGGCCAGTGGGTGAGCGACT